>DASYLY010000082.1:0-37472 GCA_036009365.1 Solirubrobacterales bacterium | reverse complement strand
GGATTCTTGCATCGGCATCGGCCGTCAGCGCTCGCCGCGCACAGGGTTGTGGATTGCGCTGCGCAGCTCGCGCACTCTTTCAGCGAGCTCCGGGTCGTGCTCGATGCCTGCCTCCACCCGTCGCAGGGAGTTGAGGACGGTGGAGTGATCGCGGCCTCCATAGAGCCGGCCGATCTGCGGCAGCGAGAGGTCGGTCAGCTCGCGGGTGAGGAATATCGCGATCTGGCGGGCACGCAATGGCGTGGCAGCGCGGCTGGAGCCGACCAGCTCGGCTCGTGAGATACCGAAAGTCTCGGCGACCCGCTGCTGGATCTCCTCCACGGAAGTGGCCCGGGATGGGCGACTGGTGCCAGGAATGACCTCGGCGATCAACTCGGAGCTGAGCGGCCGGGCCATCAGGGAGGCGTGGGCGATGACGCGGGTGAGAGCACCGTGAAGCTGGCGGATGTTGGCGTCGATCCGCTGTGCCAGCTCGGAGAGAGCATCGTGATCGGCGATCTCTACCCCTGCCTCGTTGACGAGTCGACGCAGGACCGTGAGGCGGGTGGCGAGGTTGGGAGCTTCGACGGGGACGGTGAGGCCCCACTCGAAACGGTCGCGCAGCCGCGCCTCGAGATTCGAGAGCTCGCTGGGAAGGCGGTCGGCGGAGAGCACGAGCTGGCTACCTGACTCATAGAGGGCGTTGAAGGTGTGGAAGAACTCCTCCTCGGTGTGCTGCTTGCCCTCGAGGAACTGGACGTCATCGACGAGGAGGACGTCAATATCGCGATAGCGCGCCTTGAAGGCCTCGGCGCCGGTGGTGCGCAGCGCCGTCACGAACTCGTTGGTGAAGGCCTCGGCGGTGGCGTAGCGGACGCTGAGACCAGGCGCGTTGATGCGCAGGTAGTTGGCGATTGCGGTGAGCAGGTGCGTCTTGCCGAGGCCGGGAGGCCCGTGCAGGAAGAGAGGGTTGTAGGCCTCCGAAGGGGTCTCCGCCACGGCTAGAGCGGCGGCATGAGCGAGCCGGTTGCCATTGCCGATAACGAAGCGATCGAAGGTGTAGTGAGGGTTGAGCGCGTCACCGCCGATGCTTGCCGACTCCGGCCCTGCGCACTCGCGCTGGGTGGCGAAGCTGACTTGGGTGAGGATGCCCGAGGTGGCGACCGCCTCCCGGATCAGCGACGTGTAGCGGCGTTCTACCCAGGTCCTGACGTTGTCTGGCGCCGCCAGGAAGAGCGTCTCGTTATCCGCTGCAACCGGTCGTAGGGGCTCCAGCCAGAGGCGAAACGTGGAGTCGGGCACCGATGCCCGCAGTCTTTCCTGCACCGTTGCCCAGAGGGCGTCGAGGTCGTGTCGAGGGGGGGCATCAGGCACCTGGCGGCCGACCATAGCGGCGTGCCTGGGTACCCAGCCGGGGCGGCCCGCAAATCCCGCAGAAAAGATTTCGGGGAGTGGAGGAGCCGGTTGGCGCCGCGTCCGTATACTGCGACGCTCGATGAAGCGGACCTATCAGCCGAAGAAGCGGAAGCGGGCAAAGACGCACGGGTTCCGGGCGCGGATGAGCACCCGTGGCGGCCGCGCAATCCTCAAGCGGCGCCGGCGCAAAGGGCGGAAGCGCCTCACCCCCTAGATGGCGTCGAAGCGACGTCGCCTCTCGCGAAGCGGCGAGTTCGACCGTGTCTACCGCGACGGCTCATCCCATGCGACCCGCTACCTCGTTCTCTACAGCTTCCCCCGCCGCGACGAAGGGGATGAGGACGTGAGGCTGGGCGTCTCGGTCAGCCGCAAGATCGGCGGTGCCGTCGAGCGCAACAAGGTCAAGCGGGCCCTGCGCGAGGCATTTTGGAGTCTCAACGACCGCCTCCCCGAGAAGCACGACTTCGTCATTGTCGCCCGCACCGAGCTCTCTGGCCTGGTCGACAAAGAGGGAACTCCCGGCGTGACTAGGAGCTTGGAAGAGGCCCTGGCTGGGGGGCGTTCCACGTGAAACGGTTACTACTCGCACCGATAGCTGCCTATCAGCGGTGGGTATCCCCCTCCCGGCCACGCCGCTGCCGCTACGAGCCGACCTGCTCTGCGTACGCGGTCGAGTCGATCGAGCGCTTCGGAGTGGCGCGAGGCCTGCTCCTCTCCGCCTGGCGCCTACTGCGCTGCAATCCCTTCAGCCACGGTGGCTTCGACCCCGTTCCAAAGCGCTTCACGCTGCGGGTTGGCCACATCCATCCCGCCGAGTACCACGGTGAGGCAAAGGTCTGATGCTGCCGTTCGCGTTCCAGCTGGCGCCGCAGTTTCTGGTCAACATCGCCGACTCGGTCTTGACCTTTTTCCACGACTCGGCGGGCCTCTCCTGGGGCGGCGCGATCATCGCGCTGACCGTGGCGATGCGGACGTTGCTGATCCCGCTGACCTACAAACAGTTGAAAGGGATGCGGGCTCTCCAGGCGCTGCAGCCGCAGATCAAAGAGCTCCAGGCGAAATACAAAAACGACAAACAGCGCATGCAGCAGGAAATGATGCGCTTCTACAAAGAGAACAAAGTCAACCCCTTCGCCTCTTGCGTGCCCTTGATCGCGCAGCTGCCGGTTTTCATCACCCTGTTCTACGTCCTTCAGCACGACCTGCGCTTCGACATCTGCGGCCAGACCGCCATGGTCTGTAGCGAGTTCGCCGTTGATCAAGGTCATTCGGCGGGATTCTTCGGCGAAAGCTTCCTCTTCATTCCCGATCTCACGGCCAAGGCGGAGGGCAGCGTTCTGATCGCTCTGCTGGTCCTCTATGTCGGCACGCAACTGATCTCCGGCCTGGTGATGGCGGTCACCGCCGACAAAAGCCAGCGGCTGATGATGTTCGCCCTGCCGCTTATCTTCGTCCCCTTCATCATCAGCTTCCCCGCCGGCCTAATCCTCTACTGGATCACGACCAACATCTGGACGATCGGGCAGCAGTACGTGATTCAGAAGATCATTCCGATGCCGGAGGCGGCGACTCCCGCTGGGGCCGCGGCGCTGGCGGCGACGAAACCGCCTCCACCGCCCCCGAAAAAGAAGAAGAAGCGGCGTTAGGGCGGGGGCCCACTGCACGCCCCCCTGCTGGCTGATTTGCTTAACCCTTAGGGCGCTTCTTGGCGATGCCGGGCTTGCGGGGGAGGTTTGCTGGCGTCGGCCCGGACTTCCTGATGATGTGAAGGTGGCGGTGTTGACTGCCGGCTCTGGCGCCGACGTCGAGGATCGACTCGGGGTGCATGGCCAGCTCCTCGCCGGCGTTGGTGAGTTGTTGCTCTTCCTCTTCGTCGCGTTTGCCCTTCCAGGCAACGAGGACGGAATTTGGCTTCAGGAGTGGGGATGCGAGCTCGGCTAGGGTCGAGAGACGGCCTACGGCACGGGCGGTGACAGCGTCGTAGGACTCACGACCATCCTGCGCCGCGACCTCCTCGGAGCGCCCGTTGAGGACGGTTGCGTTGGCGATGCCTGCCACCTCGGCAGCTCGGCGCATGAAGTCGCACTTGCGGCCCACCGACTCGATCAGGTCGACCTGGGTGGTGGGGAGGGCAACGGCCAGGGCAAGGCCAGGGAAGCCGGCGCCAGCCCCTACGTCGGCGATACGGGTGGCTTCGCGCAGCTCGGCAACGTCGAGGCCGGTGAGGCTGTCGGCGACGTGGACCTGCCAGGCCCGGTCGTCGACCACGGAGCTGACCGAGGCGCGCTCGACGGCGAGCAGGTCGAGGACCGTGCGCAGCGCATGACGCTGGGCGGGCTGCAGCGCCGCCGTGGGGTCGGCACTCACTCCGAGACGAGTGGGGCGACAACGACACAGCGGTGGGGCTCGTCGCCCTCGCTGTACGTCTCCACGCCGGAGCGCTCTTTGAGCCGCTCGTGGACGACGCGGCGCTCCTGGGCGCTCATCGGGTCCATCTCAACCACGTTGCCGCCGCTGAGGGCCTGCTCTGCAGCACGGTCGGCTCGCGCCTCGAGGGTCTCGCGGCGGCGGCCGCGGTAACCGGCAGCGTCAACGACGACCCGCTTGCGCTCGCGCAGGCCGCGGAAGGCAGCCTGGTAGCAGAGCAGTTGCAGGGCGTCGATCGTCTGGCCACGTTTGCCGATCAGCAGGCCGTAGTCGTCGTCACCCTCGACTACCGCCTCGATCAGCTCGTCGTCCTCACGAACCTCGACCTCACCGTCGAGATCGAGCTCGTCGAGAACTCCCTCAACCAGCTCGCGGACGCGCTCGGAGGGCTCTTGGGGCCAATCGGTGCTCTCGCTCACGTCGCGCAGCCTAATTCACCGGGCGCTTCGCGGTGAATAGTCTGCCCTCGGCATGGGCCAGGTTTACGCAATCGCGAACCAGAAGGGCGGTGTCGGCAAGACGACGACCGCCGTCAACCTCGCCTCCTGTGTCGCCGCCGGGAACGAGCAGACGCTGCTGGTCGATCTCGATCCGCAGTGCAACGCGACGATCGCCCTCGGCGCCGGCCGCGATCTTCATCCCTCCTCGTATGACTGCCTGACCGGCGATGTCTCCGTCGCCGAGGCGGCCCGCCCGGCCGGGCCCGACAACCTCTGGCTGGTGCCGGCGAACCGCGACCTCGCCGGCGCCGCGGTAGAGCTGCCACGGATTGACAGCTCCGAGACGCGGTTGCGCGACCGGCTCGGCCCGCTGCGCGAGCGCTTTGCCGTCACTCTGCTGGACTGCCCCCCATCGCTGGGCCCGGTTAGCGTCAACGCCCTGGTCGCCGCCGACCGCGTGATAGTGCCCGTCCAGGCCGAGTATCTGGCGCTGGAGGGCCTCGTCCAGTTCCTTGAGACTCTGGGGATCATCCGCCGCGATCTCAACCCACAGTTGGAGGTGTCGGGCCTATTGATCACTATGCATGACGAGCGCACCCGCCTCGCCCAGGACGTTGAGACGGAGCTGCGCGAACACTTCCCCGGAATGGTTTTCGAGACGGTGATACCCCGCAGCGTCAGGGTCGCAGAGTCGCCCAGCTACGGCCTGCCTGTTACCGAGCACGCACCCGCATCTCGCGGCGCAGTGGCCTACCGTGCCCTTGCTGAGGAGATGGCCGCCCGTGGCTAGCGGCGCCAAGCGCGGCATCGGCCGCGGCCTCTCCGCGATCCTGCCGGAGACCGGGTCCAACGCCGCCGGTGAGCTGCGCGAGCTGCCGGTCGAGCTGATCAAGCCCAACCCGAACCAGCCGCGGACGAAGTTCGACTCCGAGGCGCTGGACGGGCTCGCCTCCTCGATCGAGACCAGCGGCATCGTGCAGCCACTGCTGGTCCGCCCTCTCCACGACGGCAGCTACGAACTGGTGGCCGGCGAGCGACGCTGGCGAGCGGCGCAGCAGGCAGGCTTGGAGAAGGTGCCCGCGGTGGTTCGCGACCAGGCGGAGCCCGAGCGCCTGCAGGCGGCGCTGATCGAGAACATGGTGCGCGAGGATCTCAACCCGGTCGAGGAGGCGAAGGCCTGCGCGGCCCTGGTCGAGGATCTCGGGCTGACGAAAGAGGAGTTGGCGAAGCGGATCGGCCGCAGCCGCCCCGCTGTCTCCAACCTGATCCGTCTGCTGGAGCTGCCTGACGAGGCGCTGGAGATGCTCGAGTCCGGCGAGCTCAGCGAGGGACACGGCCGTGCCCTGCTCGCTGCCTCCGGCAACGACGTCCGCCGCCGCCTCGCTCGCGACGCGGTGCGGGCGGGATGGTCGGTACGAGAAACCGAGCGCAGGGTTAAGCTGGCTGGCCAGCCAAAAGCAAGGCCGAGCCGTCCGGAGGTCGATCCCGAGGAAGCTGAGGCGTTGCAAAAGGCCTCCGACGCCTTCGAGGCCGCGCTCGGCCACGAGGTTTCTGTCCGCCGCAAAGGCGAAGGTCTCGCTGCCGAGCTCCGCTTCGAGGATCTCGAAGAGGTGCTTGCCCTGGTTCGCCGCTTGCGGCGCCGCAGCTGAAAAAGCATTCGAGCCGGCCGCCGTCGCTATCATCGCCAACCCCGGGCGATTAGCTCAGTTGGTTAGAGCGCGTCTCTGATAAGGACGAGGTCCCTGGTTCGAATCCAGGATCGCCCATTGCCCTGAACCTATAATCGGCCGACCCCTTCGGCTCGGAGCGTTCTTTTGCAGCAGATGCAGATCTACGGCGTCAGCTTCGACATGGTCGGCAAGCAGCCGATCGTGTTGCTGAAGACTGTCGACGGAAACCGGTTCCTGCCGATCTGGATCGGCCACCCAGAGGCGGCGGCGATCCTGATGAAGCTGCAGGGTGCTTCGACGCCGCGACCAATGACGCACGACCTGCTCTCCGACCTGCTCGAGCAGCTTGATGCCAAGTGTGAGCGGGTCTCGGTGACGGAGCTGCGCGACAACACCTTCTACGCCTCGATCACGGTCTCGGTCAACGGCACCGAGGTCGAGATCGACTCGCGTCCCTCCGATGCCCTTGCCCTGGCGGTTCGCGTCTCGGCTCCGATCTACGCTGCCGACGAGGTGATCGACGAGTCGGCGATCGAGTTCGAGCATGAGGTCGAGGACACCGAGGAGGTCGTCGATAAATTCAAAGAGTTCCTCGACGAGGTCACGCCCGAAGACTTTGCCTCCGGCAACGACTCCTAGCCTGCCGCGGCCGGGTGTAGCGCCAGGGCGAGAATCCGCTCGACCAGTCGCTCGAATGAGAGCCCCGCTGCCTCTGCCGCCTGGGGCAGCAGGCTGGTGTCGGTGAGGCCGGGGATCCCGTTCGCCTCCAGCACCTGCGGCCCACCCTCGCCGAGGATCAGGTCGATCCGGGCGAATCCCGAGCAGCCAAGTGCCCGGTAGGTGGCCAGGGCTGCCTCGGTGACAGCTTCACGCTCGGCGTCGGTCAGCTCGGCCGGGCAGACGAAGCTGGTGCGGCCGATCTCGTAGCGAGCCTCGAAGTCGTAGCGATCGCCATCGGCGGGGATCGCCTCGACCACCGGTAGCGCCTCCTCGCCGAGCACGCTGACCGCCAGCTCACGACCGTCGACGAAGCGCTCGATCAGGACCCTGTCGTCGTAGCTGAAGGCGGAGACGAGGGCCTGAGGCACCTCCGCCGGGCTGCCCGCGAACTTGACGCCCAGCGAGGAGCCGCCGCGGCTCGGCTTGATGACCAGGGGGAACCCGAGCCGTTGCTCGAGCTGGCCGAGCGCATCGGCCGCGCCGAGGTCGCGGAAAGCGGTCTGGTTGAAGCCGAGGAAGTCAGGGGTCGGCACTCCGGTCTCGCGCATCGCGTGCTTGGCCAGCACCTTGTCCGTGCAAAGCGCGCAGGCGGCCACACCAGGTCCGGTGAAGGGGATGTCGAGGATCTCCAGCAACTCCTGCACCGTCCCGTCCTCGCCGCCCATGCCGTGCATCGCGACGAAGGCGACATCGGGTCGCTCCAGGTTCAGGCGCTCGACCAGATCGCCGCCGACATCGAGCCCCAGCACCTCGTGGCCGAGCCTCTCCAGGGCCTCCTCGACTCGTGCGCCGGAACGCAGCGAGACGCCTCGCTCCAGCGAGCGACCGCCCTTGAGGACCGCGACCTTCACGCTTCCCCGGCCTTGCGGAAGGGCAACACGTCGCCCTGCTCCTGCTCGGCCTCGGCAACGACTGGGCTTGCCGCTTGTGGCTGCTCACCCGTAAGGGCACCGTAGAGCTCGACCTGCTCGGCGATCACCTCGCCGATGCGGCGGATCCCCTCGCGGATCTCGCTGTCGGCAACTCCGGAGAAGTTGAGCCGCATCGAGTTGCGGCCGCGCTCGTCGACGAAAGCGGCTTGACCCGGGACGAAGGCGACGTCAGCCCGTAGCGCCTTTGCCAGCAGGTCGCTGGTGTCGATGTAGGGGGGCAGGGTGGCCCAGAGGAAGAGCCCGCCCTCGGGCTCGGTCCAGGTCGCCGCCGCTGGGAAGTGCTCGCGCAGCGCCTCGATCATCACGTCACGACGGCCGCGGTAGAGGTCGACCAGGTCGTCGATGTAGTGCTGCCAGCGCCCTTCGGCGAAGTACTCGCGGACGAAGTACTGGGTCAGGGTCGAGGTGCAGAGGTCGGACGCCTGCTTGCCGAGCACGATCTTCGCCATCACTGGGGGCGGCGCTACCGCCCAGCCAAGCCGGATCCCCGGCGAGAGGATCTTCGAGAAGGTGCCGATGTAGATCACGAAGTCGCCGCCGTCGAGTTGGTACAGCGGCGGCAGCGGCTCGCCGCTATAGCGGAGCAACCCGTAGGGGCTGTCCTCGACGACGAGGATCTCGTGCAGCCGCGCCAGCTCGACCAGTCGCCGCCGCCGCTCCAGCGAGAGCGTTACCCCGGCCGGGTTCTGGAAGCTCGGCACCGTGTAGACGAATTTCGGCCGCCGCCCTTCCCCGGCCAGCCGCTCCAGCAGCAGCTCCAGCTCATCGATCCGCATCCCCTGCTCGTCGCACTCGATCTGGATCACCTCGGCCTGGTAGCTGCAGAAGACGGGGACGGCGCCGGGATAGGTCGGCGCCTCGCAGATCACCACGTCGCCGGGATCGACCAGCGTCTTGCAGACGAGGTCGATCGCCTGTTGACCGCCGGTGGTGACGATGATGTCGTCGAGGTCGGGCTGCATCCCCTCGGCGCCCATCACCTGGAGGATGCAGTCCTTGGTCTCCTCGAAGCCCTCGGTCGGCCCGTACTGCAGTGCCTCCGCCGCCGACTCCTGGGCGATCCGGGTCATCTGCGCGGCGAAGCTCTTGGCCGGGAATGTCGAGGTGTCGGGAAGACCGCCGGCCAGCGAGATCACTTCCGGGCGCGCCGTCACCGCCATCAGGTCGCGCATCGCCGAGGAGCGCATGACGGTCGTGCGCTCGGCGAAGAGGCCGGCGTAGCGCTCGAGGTCTCGGGTGCGGGTGTGGGCGCGACGGCGCTGCGGCTGGGGCGGGGTCTCACTCATCCCGGGAAGTGTGCCGGATCGACGCGGCCTCGCTCGGAGAGTTAGGTTTTGCACGTGAGCTTTCTCTCCGCACTGGGCATCGGTCTCGCAATCGGGATGCTCGCCGGCACTACTGGCACCCACGGCTCCGCCCGCGGCCGGATGACCTTGCTGGCGGCTGTGATCGGCCTCGTCGTCGGCTTCCTGCTCGAGGGCCCCGCGGAGGCGATCGTCTGCCTGCTTGGTGCCGCTGCGGCCTGCTTGGTGATCAGCGACCTGGTCGCCGGTGCCGGTCGCCGCGAGGGCAGCAGCGCCGGTGCCCTCGGCTTCCTGGTTGCGCTCGCAGCCCTGATCGTGGTCGCGATTGCCCTCATCCTCGCGCCCGCGGTCATCGTCGTGCTGCTCGCGCTCGCCTGGCTCGGCTTCTCCCGCCACCGCCGTGCTCAGCGCAAACACGCCGGCCTCCGCGTCTTGCGCTAGCCCGGCCTCGCGCAGTCGAGCATCATTCGGGCCATGCCGGTTGCCAAGAAGCTGGTCCTGACCTACGTCGACTCGCTGCGCACCGACATGCTCGAACGCGCGGTGGCGGAGGATCGGGCGCCGACCTTCGCGGCCCTGCTTGAGCGCGGGGTATTGATCCCCGACTGCGTCTCCAGCTTTCCCTCGGTGACGCCGGTCGCCTGCTCGGAGATGGTCACCGGCGTCGGCGCCGACCGTCACTGGATCAGCGGCATGAACTGGTACCACCGGCTCGAGCGTCGCTACGTCGAGTACGGCTCCTCGCTGGACGCAACCCGTGCCTTCGGCGTCTTCCGCGCCCTCTACGACCTCGTCTACAACATGAACCTCGCCCATCTCAGCCCCGAGGTCGAGACCCTCTTCGAGCAGCTCGACGACGCTGGCGCGAGGACTGCCTGCACGCCGTTCCTGATCTACCGTGGCCGCCATCGCCACCAGGTCTCGCTCGACGGGTTGATGCGCCGCGCCGTAGACGCCACCCGGCTCAAGTTCCGCCACCACACCTGGGGCCCGACCGACCTCTTCTACGGTGACCTCTACGCCAGCCGCGAGGTGCCGTGCAAGTCGACCTCGATCCCCGGCAGCCGCGATGGCTACTCGGGGTGCTGCGCGGCGGAGCTGGCGAAGGAGGACCGCTTCGACTTCCTGCTCTTCTCCCTGCCCGACAACGACAATTACTCGCACCGCCACGGTCCGGAGGCCTCAGTCGAGTCGATCGCCAAGGCAGACGCGTGTTTCACGAAGCTCGTCGACGCGGCCGGCGGTCTCGACGACTTCCTCGACGAGCACGCCCTGATCCTTGTCGCCGACCATGCCCAGACGCCGGTCCATCGCGGCCTGCCGCTGGCCGCCCTGCTCGGCCGCGAGTGGACGGTGCTGCAGCCCTCCGACGAGAGGCCGGAACTGGCCCAGCTCGCGGTTAGCCCGACCGGCCGCGCCGCCTACGTCTACCTGTTGCCGGGTGAGGGCGAGCGAGCGGACCCAGACCAGGTTGCCTGCAAGCTGGCTGAGATCGAGGGGGTCGATCTCATTTGCCGGCTCGAGGACGACAACGGGCGAGCGCTGCGCCGCGAGGAGCCCGGGATGCCGCTTGGCGGCGGCGAGTGGGCGGCGGTTGAGCGTCGCGGCGAGCGCCTGCGCTTCCGGCCCGGCGCCGGGGTCGAGGATCTACGTGGTGGGCGCTGGGAGTTGCAGGGGGAGCTGGGAGCGCTGGAGATCGAGGTCACGGACGGGCGACTGGACAGTGCGGCCTACCCCGATCCCCTGGCCCGGGTCTGGTCGGCACTCACTGCGCCCCACTCTGGCGACCTGATTGCCTCGCTCCAGCCCGGCTTCGAGGCGGTCGACTGGGGCGGCGTCACTCACGCCGGCGGTGGCAGCCACGGCTCACTGCATGCCGGCGACTCGCTCGGCCCACTGCTGTTCGTCGGCTGCGGACCGGCTTCTCCCGACGAGCGTGCGCAGTGGACGTTGCGCGACGTCGCGCCGGTCGTGCGCGAGCACTTCGGGTTGGCGAAGGACGGTTGACCGAGCGCACGGCACCCGCGGTCATCGCGGCCGTCATTACGGCTTTTGCCATGGCGCTGCTAGCTGGACCGGCGAGCGCCGCGGCGCAGGTCGATAAAGCTTCTGTGGTTCGGGTGGCGGATGGCGACTCGAAGGTGGTCGAGCTGCGGGGGGAGCATCCTGGGCTCGGCAGCAGTGCCAGCTTGGTGGATGGGAGCTGGGAGGTGGCTTACTTTGCCGCGGGCGAGCAGGTGGCGTTGGTCATCGTCGACCCAGATACCGGAGCGGTCCGGGAGTCGTGGACCGGCTACCAGGTGGCCTGGAAGATGGCGCGCGGCTACGAGGGCTCGTTCGGCCACAAGCTCAACGCGCCCTACGTCTTTGTGCCGCTCTGTGCGCTCTTCCTGCTCGGGCTGGTCGATTGGCGGCGACTGCGCCGGGTGGCCAATCTGGATCTGCTGGTCCTGCTCGGCTTCGGGGTCTCCCACTTCTTCTTCAACCGGGCCGAGATCGGGATCTCGGTGCCACTCCAGTACCCGGTGCTGCTCTACCTCTTGGGGCGGGCGCTCTGGATCGGCTTCCGCGGTCGCGGCGCCGGCCTGCGCCCGGCCTGGCCGGCGGCCTGGCTGCTGATCGCCGCCCTCTTCCTGCTCGGCTTCCGGGTCGGCCTCAACATCGCCGACTCCGGCGCGATCGACGTCGGCTACGCCAGCGTCGTCGGCGCCGACCACATCGTTCATGGCGAACCGATCTACGACAACTTCCCCGACGACGTCTCGCAGGGGGACACCTACGGCCCGCTCACCTACCTCGCCTACGTTCCCACTGACCTGGTCTGGCCCTGGTCGGGAAGCTGGGACGACCTACCGGCCGCACACGGCGCCGCAGTCCTCTTCGACGTCGGTACTTTCGCCCTGCTGATCCTGCTCGGCCTCCGCATCCGCCCCGGCCCGAGCGGCCGCAAGCTCGCCGCCACCCTCGCCTTCGGCTGGGCCGCCTATCCCTACACCGCCTTCGCCCTGGAGTCGAACTCCAACGACACCCTGGTCGCCCTACTCATGGTCGCGACCCTCCTTGTCTTGGCCAAGCCGGTAGCTCGAGGGGCCCTGGCCGCGATGGCCACGCTCTCCAAGTTCGCTCCGGCGCTTCTAGTCCCGATGCTGTTGACCTACGAGACTCGCCGACGTTCGATGCTCGCTTTTGCCGCGGCGTTCGGGGTCGTCTCGGCCTTGCTGATCCTCTGGCCGGCAATCGACCCGGGCCTCCACACGGTCTACGACCGCACCATCACCTACCAGTCCAACCGCGATTCCCCGTTCAGCATCTGGGGTCAGGTCCCGGGCCTGGAGCCCCTGCGCGTGGCGTTGCTGGCAGCCACTGCGGCCCTGTCCCTACTGCTGGCTTTCCGGCCACGAAGGAAGACGCTCGCGCAGGTGGCCGCCCTGGGCGCAGCGCTCCTGATCGCCCTGCAGCTGACGATGAATCACTGGTTCTACCTCTACATCGTCTGGTTCTTTCCCCTCCTCCTCGTAGCGCTGGCGTCCTCGGGAGGAGAGCCCGCTACGGACGGGGGATAGCGGGAAGCATCACTTGCTCGATCGAGTCGGCCAACCCCCGCTCGCTGACCTCGACCACCGCCCCCATCACCCAGACATCGTCCTCGGCGGTTTCGAACCGCGTCGGCATCTGCGAGATCAATGAGGCCAGCGCCTGCTCGGGCTTGACCCCGAGCACGCTGGTCCGCGCCCCCGTCATCCCGACGTCGGAGATGAACGCCGTCCCCCCGGGCAGCACCCGGCCGTCGGCCGTCGGGACATGCGTGTGGGTACCGAGCACCGCCGCGACGCGGCCGTCGAGGTGCCAGCCCATCGCCACCTTCTCGCTGGTCACCTCGGCATGGAAGTCGACGATGACAGCGTCGGCCTCGAGCCGCTCGAGGATGTTGTCGACCTCGTGGAACGGCGAGCGTGCCACGGTCAGCCCGACGGCGCCGCTGAGGTTGATCACCCCCACCCGCATTCCCCCGGCCTCGACCACCGTGTGGCCGCGGCCGGGATTGGCGTGGGGGTAGTTGGCGGGGCGGACCAGCCGCGGCTCGCGGTCGAGAAAGTCGTAGACCTCGCGGTGGCGGTAGACGTGGTTGCCGCTGGTGATGACCCCGGCGCCGGTCTCGAAGAGCTCACGGGCAGTCTTCTCGGTGATCCCCATCCCGCCGGCGGAGTTCTCGCCGTTGACGATCACCAGGTCGGGCGCGTGACGCTCGCGCAGCGCCGGCATCGCAGCCCGCAGCCCGCGCCGCCCCGGCCCGCCGACGACGTCGCCGATGAAGAGAACCCGCATGGACCGACCCTAAACCGAGGCGAAGCGTCGCAGGGCAAGGCGGGCGATCAGGCCGTAGGCGGCAACCAGGATCGCCAGGTGCAGGAGCGGCCCGCCGATGCTCGACCCGGCCGGGTCGAGAGCCGAGGACATCGCCTCCAGCGCCGGCTTGAACGGGAAGAGAGCGGTGACGATCTCGATCGCGTCGAAGAGGCCGGGCCCGACCGCACCGGAGGGGATCAGCGAGAGGAAGGCGATCGGCAGTGAGACCATGAAGGCGAGCAGGGAGACCGCGCGGACCTCGCGGGCCGCCGCCCCGAGTGCGGCGCCGGCCGCCGCCAGCGCCGCCGCGCCGAAGAGGATCGCCGGCAGCCAGAGGCCGACGCGGCCCCACTCGATCGGCACGAAGAGCTGTAGCCCAGCCAGCATCAGCAGCGTCACCACGATGCCCACGCCGACCCCGAGCAGGACCTTCTCGCCAAGCAGCCCGGCGGGGGAGACGAGGCCGCGGGTGAGGCGCGGGAAGGCGTTCTCCTCGCGCTCCAGCGCCAGCGAGCCCGCCACCAGCAGCACCGTGACGAAGGTCAGCGTCAGCGTCGCCGCGACCGAGATCGCGAACACTTCCAGTGGTGGCGAGGAGCCGTCGACCACCTTCTTGTCGACCTCGATCGGCTGCGTCAGCCGGTCGAGCAGCGGCGCCGCGACGTCGAGGTTGTCGCGGGCGACGGTGGCGAACTGAGTCACCTCGCCGAGCGACGTGCGCAGCGGCCCGGCGGGCAGCGCTGGTTCCAGCGCGGTGAGGACCCTGGCGGTAGCGCGCAGGCCGAGGATCTGGATCGACTGGCCGAGCACCTGGAACTGGCCGCCGTTGACGAGCAGGCTCAGGTAGCGACCGCCTTCGCCGGCGATCCGCCGCGCCACCACCAGGTTGGCCTGAGCCAGCAGCGAATCGATGCGGTCGCTGACGAGTCGCGCCTTGACCGGGTCCTCCTGATTGACCATCACTTCGACCCGGGGGGTGCGCGGGGTCGGCGTCGAGAGCGAGTTGAGCCGATCGACAAGGTCGGCGGGAAGGATCAGCGCTGCCAGGACGTTGCCGGAGCGGACTTCCTCTTCGGCCTCGACGCGGTTCTTCACCCGCACGCACTCGACCCGGCTGCAGATCCGTTCGTCGACGCCGACCGAGGGCAATTGCGAGCCGCCGACGACGACCCGGCTTTCGGCCGGAACCTGGTTGAGGAAGGCGACCCTGGGCTTGTCGGAGTCGCCCGAGATCGCGAACCCGACCAGGACCGCAATCAGCACCGGGTAGAGGACCAGCAGCGCCGCCTGCAACGGCGAGCGGCGGAGGATCTGCAGATCCTTGAGCAGCAACCAGCGCACGGTCAGTGACCCCTGTGGTGGAGGAAGGCGACGAAGGCGGTCTCGAAATCGCGGTCGGCGGCCTCGGGCGCCTCGCGCCGCACCGCCTCGCGCAGCGCCGTCGGTGTGCCGTCGAAGAGCGCCTCGCCGTCGGCGAGGACGAGCAGCCGGCTGCCGTAGCGCTCCGCCTCCTGAATGTCGTGGGTGGAGAAGATCACGGTCGTGCCGCCGACGGCAAGGCCGGAGACGAACTCCCATAGCCGCGCCCGCTGGCGGGGGTCGAGGCCGACGCTGGGCTCGTCGAGCAGCAGCACCAGCGGTCGCGAGAGCAGTCCGATCGCGATATTGATCCGCTGCTGGTTGCCACCCGAGAGGCGGGCGACGATCTCGTCCCGTCGCTCCGTCAGCCCGGTCAGCGTCAGCATCTCCTCGGTCGAGGCTCGCGGGTCCTCGCGTCCCTCCAGCCGCGCGAACAGCAGCAGGTTCTCTGCCACGGTCAGCCGCCGGTAGAGCGCCGCCTGCTGCGGCACCCAGCCGATCGCGCCGCCGGGAAGCTGGACTTCCCCTCCGTCGGAGGCCGCGATCCCGGCAAGGATCGAGAGCAGCGTCGTCTTCCCCGCCCCGTTCGGCCCGGTGATCGCCACCAGCTCTCCCGGCTGGGCCTCGAAGGAGACCCCTCGCAGCGCTTCCCGATCGCCGTAGCGCTTGATCAGTCCCCGCACCTCAAGCGCCGCTGTGGTTGCCTCGCTCACCCGGGCGCGAACGGTACTGGGGAGGGGCATCTGGGCTCCCCGCCCTAGAATCGAGTCGATGAGTTTTCCCGCCACCCGCCTGCGGCGCTTGCGTCGCACCGACGCTTTGCGGAGCCTTGTCCGTGAGACCGAGCTCTCGCCGGCGCACTTGATCCAGCCGCTGTTCGTCGTTGCGGGAGAGGACATCCGCGAGGAGATCCCGTCGATGCCTGGCATCGAGCGCTTCTCGATCTCGGGGTTGGTCGAAGAGGCGCGTGAGGTCGCCGCAGCGGGGATCGGTAGCGTGCTCTTGTTTGGTGTCCCGGCCGCCAAGGACGAGGTCGGCTCTGGCGCCTACGACGACGAGGGAGTCGTCCAGATGGCGGTGCGGGCCCTGAAGGAGGCGTTGCCGGAGCTGGTCGTGATCACCGACGTTTGCCTCTGCGAGTACACCTCGCATGGCCACTGCGGGATCGTCGGCAAGGACGGCGAGGTCGACAACGACATCAGCATCGAGGTCCTCGCCAAAACCGCGATTTCGCACGCCGAGGCCGGAGCCGATGCGGTTGCCCCCAGCGACATGATGGACGGGCGGGTCGGCTCGATCCGCTTTCAGCTCGACGAGGAGGGCCACTCCGGCGTGCCGATCATCGCCTACAGCGCCAAGTACGCCTCGGCCTTCTACGGACCGTTCCGCGACGCTGCCGAGTCGACGCCGGAGTTCGGCGACCGCCGCGGCTACCAGATGGATCCCGCCAATGCCGCCGAGGCGGTGCGCGAGGCGCAGCTCGACCTCGAGGAGGGCGCCGACGTGTTGATGGTGAAGCCGGCGACCGCCTATCTCGACATCGTCCGCCGGGTCAAGGTGGAGACGGGTGCGCCGGTCGCCGCCTACCACGTCTCCGGCGAGTACTCGATGCTGAAGGCCGCTGCCGCCAACGGCTGGATCGACGAGCGTGCCGCGGTGCTGGAGACGCTGACCTCGATCCGCCGTGCCGGCGCCGACGTGATCGTCACCTACTACGCGAAGGAGGCCGCGCCGTGGCTTCGGTGAAGCTCCCGCAGTCGAAGGCGCGCACGCGCAAGGACGGCTCGGCGATCCCGCTCGACGAGACCGACAAGCGACTGATGAACCTGCTGCAGTCGAGCTTCCCACTGGACCCCGAGCCGTTTGCCCTGATCGCCGCCGAGGCGGAGCTCGATCTGGACGACGTTCTCGCCCGCACCCAGCGCCTGCTCGATGGACGGATTATCCGCGAGATCACGCCGATCTTCGACACCCGCGCGCTGGGCTACGAGTCGATGCTGGTTGCCGCCAAGGTCGATACCGAGCACCCGCAGCGAGCAGCCCAGATCGTCAACTCGCACCCCGGTGTCTCCCACAACTACCTGCGCACCCACGAGTTCAATCTCTGGTTCACGATCGCCACCCCGCCCGACTCGGAGCTGGGCCTGGTCGGCAACCTCGAGCTGCTGATGCGCGAGACCGGCGCCACCTCGATGCGGCAGCTGCCGACCTTGACGCTGTTCAAGATCAACATGAACCTGGAGATGGAGAAGGGCACCGACGCTCTCGCCGCTGCGGTTGACGCCTCGCCCCCGCGAGAGCTGGATCCCCAGCCTTACGACGACGATGACATCGCCCTGATCCGTGCCCTGCAGGGGCCGATGGCCGCGGTCGAGCGCCCCTACGACGAGGCCGCCGCCGAGCTCGGCATCGACACCGAGACCCTGCTCGAGCGCTTGGGCGGGATGGTCGACCGCAAGATCCTGCGCCGGGTCGCGGCGATCCTCTACCACCGTCGGGCCGGCTTCTCGGCCAACGGGATGGGGGTCTGGGCCGTTCCTGAGGCGGAGATCATGGAGACCGGCGCCCGTATGGCCTCCTTCCGCGGCATCTCCCACTGCTACCAGCGGCCCACTTACGAGGACTGGCCTTACAGCGTCTTCACGATGGCCCATGGCCGCTCGAAGGAGGAGTGCGACGCGATCCTCGACTCGATCGCCGAGGAGTGCGGGATCGGCCCCGAGGGACGCGCCACCCTCTATTCCTCGACCGAGTACAAGAAGATCCGCCTGCACTACTTCACCGACGACTACGCCGCCTGGGAGGCAGAGCATTCCTAGTTCCGAGGGGCTGTACGAGCGAGCCTGCCTCGTGCTCCCCGGCGGCGTCAACTCGCCCGTGCGGGCGATGCGCCAGATCGGCCGCGAGCCGATCTTCATCGCCCGCGGCGAGGGCTGCGAGCTGATCGATGTCGATGGCAATCGCTACCTCGACTGGGTCGGCTCCTGGGGCCCGTTGATCCTCGGCCACGCCGAGCCGACGGTGGTCGCTGCGGTGACCGAGGCCGCGCAGCGTGGCACCAGCTATGGCGCTGCCACCGCGGCCGAGGTCGAGCTCGCCGAGGAGGTGGTCGCCCGCGTCCCCTCGGTCGAGATGGTGCGGATGACCAGCTCCGGCACGGAGGCGGCGATGGGCGCCGTTCGTCTCGCCCGGGCGGTCACCAATCGCGAGGTCGTGGTCAAGTTCGCCGGTGCCTACCACGGCCACTCCGATGGCCTGCTGGCCGATTCGGGTTCCGGCCTGGCGACCCTCGGTGTTCCGGCCAGCCCTGGCGTCACCGCGGCGCAGGCAGCGGCGACGGTGGTGGTCCCCTGGAACGATCGTGAAGCGGTCTCGCGAGCTCTCGCCGAGTATGACGTCGCCGCTCTGTTAGCCGAGCCGGTGGCAGCCAACATGGGGGTGGTCCCACCCGCCGACGGCTTCCTCGAGTTCCTCCGTCAGGCGACGCACGAGAGCGACGCTCTGCTCGTCTTCGACGAGGTGATCACCGGCTTCCGGGTCGGCCGAGGCGGCGCTCAGGAGCTGTTCGGGGTCGAGCCCGACCTGACCGTGCTCGGCAAGGTGCTCGGCGGCGGTCTCCCGGCCGCGGCCTTCGCCGGCTCGCGGGAGACGATGGAACGGGTGGCCCCGGCCGGCGACGTCTACCAGGCAGGCACGCTCTCCGGCAACCCCCTCGCGGTCGCTGCCGGCCTGGCGACGCTGAAGCACCTGGACGCCGCTGCCTATGACCGCCTCGGCTGGCTCACCGACCACCTCGCCGCCGGCTTCGCGGAGCTTGCCGATGGCAGGCCTCTACAGGTTGCGTCTGCTCCCGGTCTGATCACGCTTTTCTTCGCCACCGAGCCGGTGCACGACTTCGCTGAGGCCCGTTCCTGCGACCTCGATGCCCACGCCGCCTTTTGCCGTTCCCTGCTTGCCCGTGGGGTTTACCCGCCGCCGTCGCAGTTCGAGGCATGGTTCGTCTCCCTCGCCCACGACGAGGCGACGGTCGATCGCACGCTCGAAGCGGTGGCCGACTCCCTCGAGGAGGCACTCCGATGAGCGACCGGGAATCCCCCATCCGCGCCCTCGCCGAGTTGCTGCGCAGCGAGGACACTCCGATCTCCTCTTATGTGGTCGACCCCAGTGAGGTCGATGCCGCGGCCCTGCCACCGGCGTACGACCTGCTCTTCGAGCAGGTCCGCGAGGGCTACTTGCTCCATTACGAGGACGCTCGTGTCCTCGCCGGCCAAGACGAAGACCTGGCGCTGCTGGCAGGCGATTACCTCTATGCCCTCGGGCTGGCCCGCCTCGCCGCCCTCGCCGACGATAGCTCCGTTGTCGTCCTCGCCGACCTGATTAGCAGTTGCGCTCAGCTCCACGCCGAAGACCGCCGCGGCGAGGTGCCCGCGCTCTGGCGCGAGGCAGCCGCGGCGATCACCCCGCGTAGTTGAGCCAGCGCTGTGCGGCTCAGGTGAACTTGGACGAGTCGATCAGGCAGTAGTTGAAGTCGAAGCCCAGGACCGTGCTGTTGGCGAGATTGCCGTTGGAGGTGAGCTTGGCGAAGTAGGACTGAGCCTGGCCTTTGTTGTCGTCCTTCAGCGCTTTGCCGATGTTCTGCAGCAGTTCAGCCTCGGCGTCGAGTTTTTTCAGCCACTTCGTCAGCTTGGCGCTGTCCGCAGCCGGCTGCGGTACCGCGCGAAGTTCGACAACGGCTTTCCTGAAGGCGCCGGCGGCCTGCGTGAACTGCCCGGCAGCGACCTTCGTCTTGCCCTGCTGGATCTTTTTCCGCACGTCCTTGAGGATGCGTTCGTTGGCCTTGGTGTTCTTCTTGCAGATCGGCTCGACCTGGGCGACGTAGGCCTCCCGGGTCTGCTCGGGCGCGACGATGGCGAGCGCGGTGCTCGCGACCAGCGCAGCAGCCAGAAAAAAGACCCCCGCGCCGCCTCCGGCCCGCTTCAAAGTACGGTTGACGATCTGCATAAACTACCCCTCCCTATCTCGATCGGGCGCGTTTCCGATTCTTCCCTGGCCACCCACACGGATGGTAGCGGCACGGCAGCCCGCAGACCAGGCCTCCAACTCAATAGACTTCGCACTCCTTACGCGAACCGACAGTGGCTGACGACGCGGACAAGATGAACGGGGCCGATACGGCTCCCAAGCAGGAGCGGGCAAAGCCCGACCCTCCGGGCTACTTCGAGGGCGAGTCGATGACTCGCCGCAAGGCCTTCACGATCGCCGCCCAGGGTCTCGGCGGTATCGCTGGCGCCGCGATCGTGCTGCCGGCAGTCGGCTTCGCCGTGGCGCCGATTTTCCATCGCGGCAAGGAGCGCTGGGAGGCGGTCGGGCCGATCGGCGACTTCGTCGAAGAGACCTATCGTCAGGTCGTCTTCACCGAGACCGAGGGAATCGGCGACGCTGGCAAGACCACCGCCTACATCCGCAAAGGCTCGAAGCAGTTCGACGAGGATCCGAGCTCCTTCATCGCTGTCTCCAACCGTTGCGCCCATCTCGGCTGCCCGGTTCGCTTCGTCGAGGCGGCTGGCAACTTCATCTGTCCCTGCCACGGCGGCGTCTACGACTTCGAGGGCAAGCGGATCGGCGGCCCGCCGGTGCGCCCGCTCGACCAGTTTCAGACCCGGATCCGCAACGGCCAGGTCGAGGTCGGCCCCCGTTACAGCGTCACCTCCCAGCTGGAGCCGGTCCGGGCCCGCGACCCCGGCGAGTTCACCGGTGGCATCTGGGAATATCTCTACCCGCCGCGTCCCTCTACCTTCCCGGCTCCCTGATGTCGAAAATGCCGAAGATCCCGGACTCGGTGGTCCCCGCCCCGCTTCGCAAACCGGCCAAGCCGGGCCAGGGCGCCGCGACCAAAGGCCAGGCGCCCGCAGACCTGAAGACGTCGCCGCCGGCACGCCCGACGCACGTCGAGCGGCTCACCGACCAGGCCAAAGACGCTCCGGCCGACGTCCTCGCCTGGGTCGACCAGCGCACCGGCGGCAGCGGCTTCCTCACCGGGATGCTGTTCCGCAAGGTGCCGAAGGGCACTAACTGGTTCTACACGCTCGGCTCGGCGACGCTCTTCGCCTTCATCGTCCAGGCCGTCACCGGCGTCTTCCTGGCGATGTTCTACACGCCGTCGGCAACGCAGGCCTACGCCTCGATCGCCCACATCAACAACGACGTCCCGCTCGGCCAGCTCGTCCACGGGATGCACAAGTGGGGATCGAGCGTGATGGTGATCCTCGTCTTCCTGCACATGGGCCGCACCTTCTTCTTCGGCGCCTACAAGTACCCGCGCGAGCTCAACTGGGTGATCGGTGTCGTGCTGCTGATCCTGACGATGACGATGGCCTTCACTGGCTACCTGCTGCCGTTCGACCAGCGCTCCTTCTGGGCTTCGATCGTCGGCATCAACATCAACGGCACCGGGCCCGTGGTCGGGCCCTACCTGAGCGACTTCCTGCGCGCCGGCCCTGAGCTGGGGGCGACCACCCTCTCCCGCTTCTACGCGATCCACATGCTGCTGGTGCCCGGCGCGATCATCGCCCTGATCGGCGCCCATATGTATCTGGTGGTGAAGCTCGGCACCACGGCGCCGCCCTGGGTCCGGGCCGAGAAGCCGAGAGTCGCCGCACCCGTCTCCCAGCTCGACGCCGGCGCCGAGAGCAACGGCGCCTCGAGCTCGAACGGCGCGCCGCGATGAAGGCCCAGGACAAGCAGGCATATCTGGAGGAGTACGAGCTTCTAAAGAAGAAGGGGAAGCCGTTCTTCCCTTACGCGGTGCTGAAGGACTCGGCGATGGCGCTGATCGTCGTCGCCGTGATCATCACGATGTCGCTGATCCTCGGCGCCGAGCAGGGCCCGAAGGCCGATCCGACCTCGACCACCTACGTGCCCCGGCCCGAGTGGTACTTCTTCTTCCTCTTCGAGGTCCTGCGGGTGATCAAACCGCCAGAGCTGGTCCCGATCGCGACGATCGGGATCCCGACCATCTGCATGGTCCTGCTGCTGCTCCTGCCGTTCTACGACCGCGGTCCCGAGCGCCGCCCCGAGCGCCGCCCGATCGCCACCACCGCGGGCATCATGACGATCATCGCGATGGGCTACCTGACCTTTCTCGGCGCCACCGGCGGTTCGCCGACCGAGATCGAGATGGCGGTCGCGCCGCGATACGAGGCCGGCAAAGAGGTGGTCGCCGGTGCCGGCTGCCTCGCCTGCCACAAGCTCGGCGAGAACGGCAACCACGGCCCCGGGCCGGACCTGACCCATATCGCCGCGCAGATTCCGCGTGCCGCGATCCTGCGCTCGGTGGAAATCGGGCCGGGTATCATGCCGTCTTTCCGCGACCTGCCGCCCAAGAAGCTCAACGAGCTCGCCGATTTCCTCTCCTCACTCGACTAAGCCCTCTCGGGACTCTGCCCAGTTCGCGGGGCAGGTGAACCGCATGTTCGACCGCGTCGCAGGTCGCTATGACGCCCTCAACTCGGTGATGACGGCCGGTCTGCACCATCGCTGGCGTGAGCGCGCTGCCGAGCAGACCCAGCTCGGCCCTGGCGACTCAGCACTCGACGTCTGCTGCGGTACCGGCGACCTGGCGCTTGAGCTGGCTCGCCGTGTCTCCCCGAGTGGCCACGTGATCGGTTGCGACTTCTCCGAGCCGATGCTTGATCTGGCTCGAGAGAAGGCGGCCGAGCGATCTACCGAGGGTGTTCGCTTCGAGTGGGCCGATGCCCTCCAGCTTCCCTACGACGGCGACCGCTTCGACGCGCTAACGGTCGGCTTCGGCGTCCGCAACCTCGCCGATCTCGATCGCGGACTGCGAGAGATGGCCAGGGTCCTGAAGCCTGGAGGCCGCGCTGTAATCCTGGAGATCACGCAGCCCACCAGACCGCCGCTATCGACCTTTTACTCGCTCTGGTTCGACAGGATCGTTCCCCTGCTTGGCACCTTCTCCAGCGATCCCGAGGCTTACGCCTACCTGCCGGAGTCGGTTCGCAGCTTCCCCAGCCCCCGTGGACTGGCCGAGAAGATGGACGACGCCGGGTTCGAGCAGATCCATTACACGGTGCTGGCCGGCGGGATCATTGCGATCCACAGCGGCCTGCGAGGGTGACCAAGCGCTCTTCCGTGCCGCCGCCCGTTACGGCGGTCCTCGATGCGTCCAGCCGTTGGCTGCCGTTGCGACTCGACCAGGTGGAGGCGCTACTAAAGGAGTCTGTGACGGGCCACGGCCAAGCACTGGCCGAAGACGCCGCGGCCACCCTGGAGGCCGGGGGTAAGCGGATGCGGCCGATGCTCGTTCTGCTCTGCGCCGGCGAGGAGGGCGGCCCGGCCGCCGTCCGTGCCGCCACCGCGATCGAGCTGGTCCACATGGCCACGCTCGTCCACGACGACGTGCTCGATCGAGCGCCCCTGCGCCGCGGCCTGTCGACCGTTGTCTCCAGCGCTGGTCGCGCCCGTGCCGTCGCCACTGGCGACCTGCTCTTCTCCCGTGCTTTCGCTCTGCTTGCAGAAGCCGGCGACTCCCGCTCTGTCGCCCTTCTCGCCGATGCTTCAGTTGCCCTCGCGCGTGGTGAGCTGGCCCAGCGCCACGATGCCTTCGATACCGGCGTGTCGGAGCAGCGCTACCTAGCGCGGTGCCGCCTGAAGACGGCGAAGCTGTTCGAGTGCGCCTGCTTGCTCGGCCACGACGATGAGCACCTGAGGGGCTTCGGCGCCGAGATCGGGCTCGCTTTCCAACTGCTCGACGATGTCCTTGACGTGGCAGGGCCGCCCGAGTGGACCGGCAAGGCCCGCGGCACCGATCTGCTCGATGGCACCGTCACTCTGCCTTTGATCGAGGCGGCAAAGACAGACCCCGGGATCCGTGCGGTCGACCTCCACTCCCTCGACCAGCCAGCCGCCGCCGCGCTCTGCGACCGAATTGCCGCGACCGGGGCGCTGGAAACGGTCCGCGGCCGCGCCCTGGAGATGGTGACGGCGGCGAAGCGGGAGCTGATCGACGCTGGCTTTGAGGCGGAGCAGCGCCGGCTGCTTGAGCTGCTCGCCGACGGCGTGGTTCAGCGCTATAGCTGAACAGGAGTGCTAGCCGAAGTCGTCGGCGCCGATCAGATCGGCGTTGAGGGCGGTCACGAAGGCCTCCGTCATCTGCGCCATATTGGCGTGCTCGAGTGCCTTCAGCTCGTCGGCCAGCTCGTGAGCACCGAGGTCCAGCTGCTCGTCGAAGTCATCGATCTCGCTCTCGCGATGAACCCCGTCACAGCTCCACTCGCACTCGGGACAGCGACGCCAGACGCGCCAGCTGCTGCGGTCCGAGGTCTGTTCCCAGCAGGTGGGCTGAACCAGGCAGGAGCCGCAGCTGGGGCAGATGTGCAGCCCCTTGGTGCTTTGCGTCCGGTTTTGGCCCGAATCCCTCATTCCCTTGCTTATCGAACCCGATTCAACGCAACTTGATCCGGCCCTTTCCAAAACATTTGCAACAAAACCCACTACCGGGTAGGCGCCGCCGCAGTAAACGTTGATCAAACGCTGATCCGACCAGGCCGGCACCCCGTTACCATGGATTAGATGCCAGGAAACATCGGCCCCCTAGAGATCGGAATCGTGCTCGTCATCGCCCTGCTGGTCTTCGGCCCGAAACGGCTGCCAGAGCTCGGTCGCTCGCTCGGCAAGGGCATTCGCGAGTTCAAAGGCTCGATCGGCGGCCACCACGACGACGACGATGACGACGAGATGAAGAAGATCGCCACTTCCGAGTCCGTGGCCCCGGGCGATCGGCAGACGACCGAGCCCGAGGTCGTCCCCGACAAGCGCACCTGAGGCGGCCACCGTGTCCCGCCGCGTCAAGGCGGTTTCCCACGAGGAGCGCCTCACTCTGGTGGAGCACCTCGACGAGCTGCGCGCACGCCTGATCGTCTGTATCGCCGTCTTCGTCGTTGCCCTCGCCGTCTGCTTTTGGCAGAGCGATCTGCTGCTTGAGATCGCCGCCGGGCCGCTGCCCGATGAGCACGAGAAGCTCTTCACCTTCGGCATCACCGAGCCCTTCACGACCACCATTACGGTCAGCGTCTACGGGGCGCTGGTGCTCTCGTTGCCGGTCTTGCTCTACCAGATCTATGCCTACATTCTCCCCGCCTTCAGCAGCGCCGAGCGCCGGGTGATCCTGCCGATCCTGCTGCTCTTCCCGGTGCTCTTCCTGGCCGGCATCGCCTTCGCCTATTTCGTCGTCATGCCCGCCGCGGTCGGCTTCTTGCTCAGCTTTAATGACAACCAGTTCACCGTTCAGGTCAGGGCCCGCGACTACTACAGCTTCTTCTCGATGACGGAGATCGCCTGCGGTCTCATCTTTCAGATGCCGCTGGCGATCCTGGCGGTGACGCGACTGGGGATCGTCAAGGTCGAGCAGCTCACCGCCAACCGCCGCTACGCGTACCTGGCCCTCGCCGTCCTCGCTGCCGCCCTTCCCGGCGTTGACCCTGTGTCGATGCTGATCGAGCTGGTTCCGCTGCTTGTTCTGTATGAGTTGAGTATCTTGCTCGCACGGGCGTTTGGACGCCCGCGGGAGGCAGGAGGCGTGGCGGAGCCCTCAACTTAGGAGCAGCAAGCGAGCGATGGCGCAAAACGACGGCGAGCGGAGAATGGTCTTCGACATCCGGGGACGGCGGCGCCACGTCGTCAAAGTTGTCTACGCGATCCTCGCAATTTTGATGGGCGCCAGCCTCTTCCTCGTCGTCGGCCCGGTCAATATCGGCGAAATCCTCGGTGGTAGCAGTGCGTCGAACAGCGCCGAGCAGTTCGAAGATCGCGCCGTCAGCATCGAGGGCGAACTGCGGAAAGACCCCGAAAACGCAGACCTGCTGCTGGCTCTGGCACGGCAGCGGATCTACGCCGGCAACGCGCTTGTCGCGATCAGTCCCGAAACGGGAGAAGTGCAGCAGACGATCGAATCGCGGCAGCAGCTGGAGCAGGCGAGCTCGGCCTGGTCCAAATATCTGAAGGCCACCGACAAGCCCGCTCCCAACGGCGCCCAGGTCATCGCTCCCGCCCTCTTCAGCTTGGCGCAGACGTCGACTAGCGGTAGCGAACTGGAAGCCAACATTGGGGCTGCCGCCGATGCCCAGCAGATAGTCGCAAACAACCGCCCCAGCCTCGGCAGCCTCAGCACGCTGGCGATCTACAGGTATTTCGCATTCGAGTACCCGGCGGCGGCCAAGGTCGGTGTCGAAGCGAAGAAGCTCGCCTCCTCGAAGTTCGAACGGGAAAACCTCGAAAACCAGCTCGAGGAAGTGCAGAAAAACGCCCGCGCTCTCGAGAAACAGATCGACGAATACAACAAAGCGACCAAGGGCCAGGGTAAGGAAAGCTTGCAGAACCCCCTCGGCGGGCTTTCCGGCCCCACTTCAATCTCCCCGTAGCGCCCGGCGGCCGCCAGGCTTGCCCGATTGCTCGGGATGGGCCGCGAAGGACTCGAACCTTCAACCTTGAGCTTAAGAGGCTCCTGCTCTGACCAGTTGAGCTAGCGGCCCTGGGTCGGGGAAGTATAGGAAGCGCAGAACCTTTCGACACTGCCGTCGATCGCCGTTCCGTCGGCAAAGGTGAAACGGCCGTGGGTCTGAACGACACCGTCAGCGCAACGTGCCGCAACGTAGCTGCGCCGCTGCCCGTCGACGGTGAAGCGACGGCCGACCTCGACGTCGAGGTGGGTGAGGGATCCGAGGCCGGCGGCGATCGGAGGTATCGCCAGGGTGGCGCGGTAACGGAAGCGTCCCCGCCGTCGTTCAACCGGGACGAGGATCGTCAAGGTCTGGGTGGCGGGAACCGTGGTCTGGGCGTGGAGGACGAGCGTCGGGTCACCTTCCTGGCGTGGGCCGTTGAACAAGGTCAGCACCGAGCCGGCTTGGACGGGGCCGCCGCCGAGCGCGATCGAGACCCTGATGTGCCCACTGCCGACCATCGCGCCGCCGCAGAGCCGCCGCGCCTGTTCCGGGGCCGCGTCGGCGATCGTCTCCGGCGGGCAGATTGGCAGCGCGCCGGGGGTGAAGCGCCCGTCGCGGTCAAAGTCAATGACAGCCCTTTCCAAGGGCGAAGGGTGACCCCCGTTTTTGGCGCCGATCTCGACCCGGCCCTGGAAATCGATCGGGGCAAAGTGCCGCTTCGGCAGCGCATGCGGTTTGAAGTTGCCGTCGGCGCGCAGGACCAGGTTGCCGACTTCGACCAGCGCCGGGTCGGCACTGGCTCCGCCCGCGACCAGCGCCGAGCAGGCGCAAAAGGCAATTGCGATGGCCTTCAGTCGGCGCTGTGGCATGGCTGCACCAGCGTTCCGTTCGTAAAGCCCCCTCCCTCGAAGGCGAGCGTCCCGTAAACCTGAAGCCGCCCACCGGAGCAGTAGGCGTTCGCGTAGCCGACGGTCCTGCCGCCCCGTTTCCGCGTCGCGCCGATCGTTGCCTTGCTCAGGGTCGCGGCGCCGTAGCCGCCGGCGATTTCCGGCAACTCGATTTGCGCCCGGTAGCCGTAGCGGCCGCCATTGATGCGCTCGATCACGATCGGAGTCAGCAGGGTGTTTGGCGCCGGCACGGTCTCGTAGGCGTGGACTAGCAGGGTTGGCCGGCCTCCGTCCGGCGCCGCGTTGAAGAGAATCAGCGGCGAGCTGACCGCCTGCCGCGGCAGGCCAGGGAGGTTGACCACGGCCCGGCCGGTTCCTTCGCCGACGATCGCCTTCGGGCAAGCAGTCCGGGCCTCCTTCGTCGTCGTCCCGGCCAGCTTCGTCGCCGAGCAGGTCGGCAGTCCGCGGGTGTCGAGGCTGCCGTGCTTATCGAACTGGAGAGTCAGCGTGCGCAGCTTCGGTGGCGCAGCGCCGTCGGAAGTGGAGATTCTCACCACGCTCGTCACCTCGACCGGGGCCTGGCCTTTCGCCGGCAGCTCCGAGGGTGAGATCGACGCGGTTGCGTTGATGCGCAGCTTGCCGATCTGTAGGTGTAGGGCGTTTGCGGTGCCCCCCGCGGCAAGCGCGAGAGCCACGGAAACAACAGTCCCTATCAGCAGTCCCCTTCTCATCCCCCTGATATGGAGGCTAGCGCCTTAACAGAGTCTTCTGCATTCGTTCTCTTCCCTCCGGCAGCGCTTACCGCCAAACTACGACGGGTGCCAAGGGAGAGCAGCAGGGGGCGCCCCGATTCGGCGCGCCCGGATCCAGGCCGCCGGCCTTCGGTGATGCTTCGCCATCCCCGCCGCGTCCTCGCGGTCGCGGCGCTGTTCCTAATTGCCCTCGGTGTCTTCGGCCTCGGGGTGGAGGGAAAGCTCAAGCCGACCTCCCTCGACGTGCCCGGCACCGAGTCCTCGAAGGCAAACGAAATCCTTCGCGACCACTTCGGCGAAACGGCTCCCTTCGCGATCCTCCTCCGTGGCCCCGCCGCCGCGATCGACCGCCAGGGCCCGGAACTGGTCCGCACCCTGCGCCTCGATCCGAAGGTAACGACGCTGTCTCCGTGGGATGTCGGCAGGGTCGATCGGATGCGCCCGAGCCCGCGGCGGGCACTGATCCTGGCCGACTTTCACGTCGGCATCGATGAGGCGGTTGACGATGTCGTGCCACGTCTCGAAAGCATTCTCGAACGGCAGATCAAGCCGCCGGTGCGAGCAACGCAGACGGGCTACGCCAGCCTCTCCCGGGCGATCCAGGAGGAGTCGATCAGCGCCAGCGAGCGCGGCGAGCTGATCGCCCTGCCGATTCTCCTGATCGTTCTGCTGCTCGTTTTCCGCTCGCCCATTGCAGCGGCGATCCCGCTTGCTTTCGGCGCGATCACGGTGATCGCGTCGCGCGGAATGCTCTACTTCGCGACCGCCTGGTTCAGCGTTGACGCTTTCGCGCTGACCGTCTGCACGATGATGGGCCTGGCGCTGGGGGTCGACTACGCGTTGTTGATGGTCTCGCGCTTCCGGGAGGAGCTGGCCGGCGGCGCCGATCCCCTGCAGGCGGCCGCGACGACCAGCCGCTCCGCCGGCCGCACGACCATCTTCGCCGGCAGCACCCTGCTGCTCTCGATGATCGTGGCGATGTTCATCGTCCCCGGGGCCTTGCTGGCGTCGCTGGCCGGAACCCTGGCGATGGTCGTCGTCCTCAGTGTCCTCGTCGCCACGGTGGCCGGCCCGGCGCTGCTGGTTCTGCTCGGTCGCAATGTCGACCGCTGGCGGATCGGCCGCGAGCCGGACGCGGCGCGTTCGCGCCTGATGATCCTTGTCGGCGCCGCCCTAAAACGCCCGGTTGCGGTGTCGGCTCTGATCGGTGGCCTCGTCCTGGTGTTGGCGGTGCCGGCGGTGGCGCTCAAGACCGGTCCGCCCAGCCCCGAGCAGCTCTCCCACAACGCCCCGGCTCGCCTCGATGCCGAACTGGTCGATCGTTCGGTCGGCGCCGGCTTCGACGCCGCCTTTCAGGTTGTCGCCGCGACCGACACCGGCTCGATCACCGATAACAAAGACATCGAAGCGCTGAATCGCTGGCAGCGCAAGGTTGCCGAGCTACCGGGGGTGCAGGCGGTGATCGGTCCGGGTGAGATCACCAAACGAGTTGATCGACTGCGCAACCTCGGCAACGCCACGCTCAGCTCCGGTGGCGAGATCGGTCCGGTCAAACAGCTCGGGCGGCTTGGCCGCAATCTGGCTCGGGCGGCGGGCGGCGTCGGCCAGCTTCGCGGCGGGCTCTCGGAAGCCAGCGACGGCGCCGGCCTGCTGGCACAGGGCTCCGATCGCGCCGGCGAGGGAGCGGAATTGATCGCCGGTGGCCTGGGGCGGGCCGTCGACGGCAGTCGCCGCGCGGTGAGCGCGCTCGATCGCTTCGCCAAAGGCACCAGCCGCCTCGCCGACGCCCAGGAAAAAGCGGCCATCGGGGCCCTACAGTTGAAGTTTGGGATCCGCGCCGCCGGCGGCAGCAATCTGCGTGGCAACGGGCTGCGCCGTGCCCGCCGGCTGAAAAAATCGCTCAAGGAAAGCGCGGAGAAGACGCTGCCACGCCTGCTGGCACCGGCGAAAGTCGCCGACGACCAGCTGAAAGCCGCGTTGACTCAGCTCCAGGGGATGACTACTGGCCAGGGAGACCCGAACTACGGCCCGGCACTGGAAGCCGTGCGCCGCGCCCTCGCCGCGGTTAGCGGCACCGATCCGGTGACCGGCGCTCCCTATGCGACTAATTACAAAGGGTTGGTGGCCGAACTCGAAGCACTGGAAGCGAAGCTGCTTAAAGACGTCGAAGAATCCGAACAGGTCACCTTCTGGCTGCAGTCGACGGTTCACGCGCTCTCGCGGCTGACCGCCAGCGCCGGGACCCTTGCCGAGGGCCTCGACAAAATCGAGGCGGGCGGTCGCAAGCTCGAGGACGGCTCGGGCCGCCTGGCGAAAGCGGCTAGCACCCTCGACGACGGGCTCGTCCGCTTGGGCCGTGGCGCCACGGCGCTGGTCGGCGGCATCGACCAGCTTGGCGACGGTGCCACGGCGCTGGAACGCAACCTCGCCGCCGGCTTCGAGCGCTCCCAGCCCCTAGAGACCGGTCTGGGACGCGCCAGCGTCAGCGTGATCACCAGCAAGGCCAGGATCAAACGCCAGGTCCGCCGTGTGCGGGACTCAACGCCTGGGCTCTTCAACTCGGGGTACTTCGTGCTTTCCGCCCTCGACGGCGCCTCGCCCCGGCAGCGCGACGCCGCCTCCAGCGTGATCGACATCGACCGCGGCGGGCAGGCCGCCTCGGTGCTGGTGATCTCCGAATACAGCCTCAACACGCCCGGCTCGATCGCGCTCAACAAGCAGCTCAACGACTACGCCGCCGACCTCGGCCGGGAAGCCGATCTCCGCACCGGTGTTGCCGGCGGCGCTGCACAGCTCAATGACTACAGCCATGTCACTCGAGCCAGCATTCCCTACGTGGTCGCGGCGATCACCCTGGTCACCTTCCTCGTCATGGTCCTGGTCCTGCGGGCCATACCGTTGGCGGCACTCGCGGTAGGTCTCAACCTGGCAACGGTGGCGGTCGCCTTCGGGGTTCTGACGCTGCTCTTCAACGTCCCGGAGGACTGGCCCCTAGGTGGCCGCACCTATGTCGATGCGGTCGGGGCGACGATGATCTTCGGGGTCGTCTTCGGCCTCTCGATCGATTACGCAGTGTTCCTTCTGGTCCGCATGCGAGAGCACTACGACCAGGAGGGCGACAACGCCGCCGCGATTCAGTTCGGCCTGGAGAAGACCGCGCGGGTAATCACCGGCGCCGCGGCGATCATGATGGCCGTCTTCATCGCGTTCGCCGGCGCGCCGATCGCGACGGTGAGTCAGCTCGGCATCGGTTTGACCATCGCGGTCTTATTGGACGCCACTGTGGTCCGGATCGTTCTCCTGCCGGCGCTGATGTTGCTGATGGGCGACAAGGTCTGGTGGATGCCACGGGGCCTGGCGCGAGTGCTTCCCAGGCTCAACGTCTGAGCCGGAAGCGTCTGTGAGCGCGTTGATTTCCAGTTAAGTCAACACCTGGCGCACGCTTGTCCGGGACCGCCTCGGATACGATTCGCCAGCTCGTTCCACCGGGTCGGAGGGGCCGGGGAGCGACAGCGACGATCCGTGGCTGCCAATTCTTTAGGCGAGGAGAAAAGCTCGGCCCCGAGCCGGGGGGTCACCCCCGCCCGAATTGCGGTCATCGCGGCCCTGACGGTAGCTGTCATTGCCCTTGCCTACGTCTTCTTCGGCAGCAGTGGCGGTTACCAGTACAGCCTGCTTTTTCAGAACGCCAGCCAGCTTGTTCCCGACAACCAGGTGCTGGTCGGCGGTTCGCCGGTCGGCTCGGTCGACAGCATCGAGCTGACCGACGACAACCTCGCCGAAGTGAAGATCACGATGGACCAGCAGCTCCACGAGGGCAGCACCGCGATCGTTCGCGCCACCTCACTTTCCGGAGTCGCCAACCACTACGTCTCGGTCAGCCCCGGTCCGAACAGCAACCCGGCGCTCGACGACGACGCCACGCTCGGCCTCGCTTCGACGACGACGCCGGTCGACATCGACCAGCTCTTCAACACCTTCCCGAAACCGGTCCGCAAGGGGCTCAGCGACTTCATCCGCGGCAACGCGGCGATTTACGCCGGGGCCGGCGAGACTGCCAACCGTTCCTTCAAGTACTTCGGCCCGGCGCTCAACCGCACCGACGCCTTCGTCAGCGAACTGAACGCCGACCAGCGCCTCTTCGAGCGTTTCATCGTCAGCTCCAGCAAGCTTTCGACCGTCGTCGCCGAGCGCGGCGACGATCTCTCCAGCGCGATCTCGAACGCCAGTACGGCCTTCGGTGCGATCGCCGTGCAAAACGAAAACCTCGACAAGACCCTGCGCCGGCTGCCGCCGGTGATGCGCCAGAGCAACACCACCTTCGTCAACCTCCGCGCCGCGCTCGATGATCTCGAACCCCTGCTCGACACGGCGAAGCCGGCGACCAAGGACCTGGCGCCCTTCCTGGCGGAACTACGGCCGGTGCTCTCGAAACTCAACCCCTTCTTCCGCGACCTGCGTCTCAGCACCAACAAGCCGGGGAAGGCCAACGACGCCGACGAACTGTTCAGCTACCTGCCCTACGACCAGCGCCTCGCGTCGAGCGCGTTCCCTCACGCCGAAGACGCGATTGACGACTTCCTGCCGAACCTGATCTTCGCCCGCGCCTACACCCCCGACATCTTCAACGGCTTCGGGAAGGTCGGCCAGGTGACCGGTTACTACGACGCCAACGGGCACTACGCGCGCGGTTCCGTCTCCAACCAGAACCTCTTCAACTACAACGCCGGCAGCGGCGAACTGGAACCGATCGCCCCCAGCGCCCAGTACGACGCGTTCGCCGGCGCCGGTGCGCCCAAGCGCCGCTGCCCGGGTGGCGCTACCCAGCCTGCCACCGACGGCTCCAGCCCCTTCGTCGACCCACCTTCGAGCGGCAGCATCAGCTCCTCTGAATGCAACCCGGCCGACGTGCCACCCGGACCATGACCAAGCGCATCCTTATACCGCTGCTTCTCGTCGCCGCGGTGGTGGCGGTGGTCCTGCTCGCCTCCGGGGGCGACGACGGCGACGACGGTTACCAGGTGCGCGCCGTCTTCGACAACGGCGCCTTCATGGTCACCGGCGAGCAGGTCCGTGTCGCCGGCGCCAACGTCGGTGAGATCAGTGCCGTCGAAGTTTCGATGCCGGGCGATACGGTCGCCTACCGCGACGGCGAGCCGGTCGAAGAGCCTGGCAAGGCGGTCATCGTCATGGAAATCACCGATCCTGGCTTCCAGGATTTCCGCATCGACGGCGGTTGCCACATTCGCCCGCAGTCGCTAATCGGCGAGAAGTTTGTCGACTGCCGCCCGACCCTGCCGCGCGCACCGGGCTCGCCCCCCGCGCCGGCGCTGAAGCAGATTGCCGATGGCGAGAATGGCGCCGGCCAATACCTGCTGCCGCTTGGCAACAACAGCGCCAGCGTCGATCCCGACCTGATCAACGACATCCAGAGCCTCCCCTACGCCCAGCGCTTCCGGCTCATCCTCAACGAACTCGGCGCCGGTTTCGCCGGACGCGGCGAGGACATCGAGGAAGTCATCAAGCGTGCCAACCCGGTGCTGCGCGATGTCGACCGCCTCTTCGCGATCCTCTCCGCCCAGCGCGACGAACTTGCCCAGCTGACCAGCGACTCGGATGAGATCCTCAGGCCGTTCGCTCGCGAGCGTGCCAGTGTCGCCGGCTTCATCACCAACTCCGGTGCCGCCGCCCAGGCAAGCTCCGAACTGGGCTCCGACGTCGAAGAGTCGTTCAGCAAATTCCCCGCCTTCCTGCGCGAGTTCCGCCAGACGATGAGCAGCCTCAAAGGCTTCTCGGACGTCGCCGCCCCGGTCTTCAGCGACCTTGGCAAGGCCGCCCCCTCGTTTACCGATGCGACCCGCACGCTGACGCCGTTCTCGGAAGCCTCGACCGTGGCGCTGAAAAGCCTCGGGGCCACCGGAGAGATCGCCGGGCCGAAGCTGCGCGAAACCGACCCGGTCGTCCGCAAGGGCCGGGAACTGGCGAAGAGCGGCGCCCAGCCGACGACCGAACTCGCCGAACTCTTCGTCAGCATCGAGAAGACCGAAGGCTGGGACGGCCTAGTCGAACTGATCTACAACACCAACGCGGCCGTCAACGGCTTCGATCAGTACGGCCACTTCGTGCGGACGATGGTGATCCCCTCGAACTGCCTCCAGTACGAGATGAGGCCTACCAGCGGCTGCGCCTCCAAATTCACCGGTCCGGAAGCCCCGGAAACCCACACTGTCACCGTCGACGAGGGCGCGCGGATGCGGGCACTCTTCCGCCGTCTCGACCAGATCCTCTCGCGCGGTAACGGCGGCGTTGTCGCCGGCGACCCCGCCACGGTCCCGGCGCTCCCCGACGTCGGGGATGCCGGCGAAGCGGCCACTGCCGAACCCGAAGCCGGCGTCTCCGCCGCCGAAGGCACCGCCCCCCTCATCGACTACCTGCTGGGACCATGAGAAACCGCAGCGGAATACAGGGAGTCGCAAGCAGCCCGATCCTGGTCGGCGCGGTGACCGTGCTGATCGTGATCGTCGCCGTCTTCCTCGCCTACAACGCCAACAACGGTCTGCCGTTCGTCTCCACCTACAACCTCCGCGCGGTCGTCCCCAACGCCGACGCGCTGGTCAAAGGCAACGAGATCAGGATCGGCGGCGTCCGGATCGGCACCGTCAGGTCGGTCGTGCCGGTGCAGCTGGGCGACGGCGGGGTCGCCGCCGAACTCGACCTCCGCTTCGACAAGAGCGCCGAACCGCTACCGGTCGACTCGACCATCACGATCCGCCCGAAGTCGGCGCTGGGGCTCAAATACCTGCAGGTCAGCCCGGGCGACTCCTCGCAGGGCTACGCCGCCGGCGACACGATCCCGCTCGTCGCCTCACGCCCGGAACCAGTCGACATCGACGAGTTCTTCGACACCTTCGACGAGCCGACCCGGAAAGCGATCCAGCGCAACCAGGCGGGCTTCGGCAACGCCTTCGCCGGTCGAGGGCCACAGCTCAACGAAGCTTTCGGCTCCCTGCGCAACCTGGTCATCAGTGCGCAGCCGGCGCTGCGCACGATTGTCGCTCCGAGCAGCAACTTCGGCGGTTTCTGGCGGGCGCTGGAGGCCCTCTCGGCCACCGTTGCCCCGGTGGCCGAGGATCAGGCCGACATGTTCGTCGGCCTCGACCGCACCTTTGCCGCCTTCGCCCGCGTCTCCCGTCCCTACATCCAGGAAACGATCGTCAAAGGCCCGCCGACGCTCGACGCCGCGATCGCCGACCTGCCGGTCTTCCGGCCCTTCCTGAACGAGTCGCAGCGCTTTTTCGCGGCGCTGGCGCCGGGCGCCAAAGCACTTGGGGAAACCTCGCCGGTCATTGCCGAAGCCCTCCATGCCGGCGTGCCGGTGCTCAACGCCTCTCCCGTCTTCAACAACCAGATCGTCCCCACCGCCGATGCGCTGCTGGCCTTCCAGCGCGCCCCCGGCGTCTTCAACGGGCTCGACCTGCTGATCGACTTCAACCAGGCGCTGGCGCCTGCGGTCCGCTTCATCGCGCCCTCGCAGACGATCTGCAACTACCCGACCCTCGCCTTCCGCAGCCTCTCCAACGCCTCCGCTCAGGGGAATAGCCTCAGCAACTGGCTCTACTTCATCTCCTTCGCGCCGCCAGTCGGCCCTAACAGCGAGGGCTCGCCCGCCTCCGCTCCGGCCAACGGCCCCGATCGCAAAAATCACCTCCACTACAACCCCTATCCGAACACGGCCGCGCCGGGCCAGACGCAGGAGTGCGAGGCTGGTAATGAGTCCTACGCGGTGGGTCAGACCGTGATCGGGAACGTGCCGGGGAACCAAGGGACCTTGACCAATGGACAGCTGAAACCGAAGGGCAGCGAAGAATGAGCCGTCTGCCCGAGCGAGATACCCGTCAGGGGGCCAGCAACAGCCGCTTCAAGTGGCGGCCAAGCAATGCCCTGATCGCGGTCGTCTTCATCCTCATTTTCACGATCGGTCCCTACCTGGCGTTCACCGGCCACGTTCCCTTCACCAGCTACGGCTACGAAGTCAAGGCAACCTTCTCCAACTCAGCCAACGTCGCCCTCAACTCGCCGGTGCGGATCGCTGGCGTCGACGTCGGCCGCGTCATCTCGAGCGAGCGGGATGGCAACCACACTACGGTCAGCTTCACCGTCGAAGGGAAGGGGCGGCCGATCCACGACGATGCTTTCGCCGAGGTCCGGCCGCGGATCTTCCTCGAGGGCAACTTCTTCATTGACCTCGACCCCGGCAGCCCCAGCGCGCCGGAGATGGGCAGCGGCGAGACGATCCCGGTCAGTCGCACTTCGACCGCTGTCCAGCTCGACGAAGTCCTAACTGCCCTGCAGTCCCCGGTGCGCGCCGACCTCGGCCATCTGCTGGGGAGCTACGGCACGGCGCTGATGAACGAGCCGACCAGCGAGGAAGACGCCACCCAGCTGCCCGAGGTTCAGGGCAAAACTGGCGCCGAAGCGCTCAACGGCGCTTTCAAATATGGCGGCGATGCCGGCCGCTACAGCGCCCAGGTGACCAATGGTTTCCTTGGCACCCGGCCCGGCGACCTCTCGCGGATGATCTCCGGCGCCGGCCGCACCTTCGGCGCCTTTGCCAGCCGCGCCGAGGACCTGCAGGGGCTGATCGTCAACTTCGACGTCTTTACCGGGGCGCTGGCGGCGCAGTCGGCGAACCTCTCGACGACGATCCAGCTGTTGGCGCCAACCCTTCGTACCTGGCGCACTTCCTTCGTCAGCCTCAATAAGGCACTGCCGCCGCTGCGCACCTACGCGATCGAGTTCACGCCCGCGGTGGCCGAGCTGCCGGACCTGATCAGCGCCTCGAAACCGTGGCTGAAGCAAGCCCGCCCGCTGCTCTCCGGCAAAGAGGCTGGTGGCACGGCGAGGCTGCTGCGCGAACTCACCCCGGGCTTCGCCGGCGCCGCCCAGGCCGGCAAGGCGGTGGCGCTGCCGCAGATTAACCAGCTCAGCCTCTGCACGACCAAAGTCATGGTCCCGACCGGTAACCAGACGATCGAAGATCGCTTCAGCACCGGCGGCCCCAACTACCGGGAGTTCCTCTTCTATCTCGCCAACTTCGCCGGACAGAGCCAGAACTTCGACGGCAACGGCCCATACCTGCGCATTCAGGCCGGCGGCGGCAACCAGCTGGTGGCCCAGAAGGACCCGTCGGGGACGCTGACCACTGATCGCGAAGACTTTGCCCACACGATCGCGGCGCCGCTGGGCACGCAGCCGCAGCTCGGCGGCCTCGGTCCGCTCAAGCCTGATGTGCGCTGCTACACCAATCCGGTACCCGACATCAACGCCGGCCTCGGCCAGGTCGGCGCCCCCTCCCCAGTCGCGGTGAGCCCATGAGTGAGCGCGAACCCGGCGTCAGCCGCTGGACCCATTTCCGCGCCTGGCTTTCGCGCCAGGCCCGCGGCCGGCGCAAGGACACGATCGCGATCATCGTTCTCGCCATCGCGGGCATCGCGATGATGCTCGGCATCTTCACCCAGCAGAAAGCCTCGCTGCCGGCGTGGCTGCCGGTGGTGGGCGAAGAATTCGACCACATCACGGCGGAGTTCACGACCGCTCAGGCGGTGACGCCTGGTCAGGGTCAGGCCGTCGATATCGCTGGCATTCAGGTCGGCAAGGTCACCTCGGTGGACCTCGAAGACGGCCACGCGGTCGTCGGCATGGACATCGAACCCAAATACATGGAGTTGATTCATCCCAACGCGACGCTGCTGCTGCGGCCGAAAACGAACCTCAACGACA
>DASYLY010000081.1:0-49247 GCA_036009365.1 Solirubrobacterales bacterium | reverse complement strand
GCTGACCGAGACCGCTTCGGTGCCCGAGCCGACGCTGACGTTCGCGGTGCTCTGGCCATAGGAGGTCGTTTTGCCGTATTCGAAGCTGTAGTTGGTCGCGAACCCTTTCGGGTTGACGCTGGCGGCAAGGGTCGCCTGCATCGCCGTAATGGCGCTCGCGGCTTTCGTCACGGCAGCCGGGAGCACCGAAGAGAAGGTCGCATCGCTGCCTTTGCTCGTGCCTGAGCCATTCGTCGCCACTACTCGGTAGTGGTAGGTGGTGCCCGGCGAGAGGCCGCTCAGCACCTCGCTGACGACGAAGGCGCCGCTGCCGTCGCCGGCGCTCTTCGCGGTGACCGGCTGTTTTGAGCCGTAGGAGGTGGTCGGGCCGTATTCGAAGTAGTAGCTGGTTATCGAGCCTTCGGGGGAGACGCTGGCTTTGACCGTGGCATGGCCGCCTTCGACCTCGACGGCTGCGCCGGCGCCGGCCTGCGGGGGAGACCCGGCCATCGAGCTGACGGGGCGGACTTCTTCGCCCCAAGAGGATCCGCCGGGGCCGATCCACTTGTGGCCGAGGTTGCCGTCGATCTGGCGGTAGAAGACGTGGAAGTAGCTGGAGGTGTCGATGAGGACGTGGGGATCGCCTGCCATCTGGGCGGGGAGGACTTCCCCGCTCCAGGTTTCAGAGCCTTTGACCAGCCACTGGTGGCCGAGGTTGCCGTCAGTCTGGCGGTAGAGGACGTGCAGGGCACCGTTGCCGTCGACGATGACGCGGGGAGACCCCGCCATCGAGGCGGAATGCACTACCCCGCTCCAGTTGCCGCCTTTGGGGATCCACTGGTGGCCGAGGTTGCCGTCGGTCTGGCGGTAGAAGACGTGAAAGACGCCCGAGGTGTCGATCATGACTTGGGGGTCTCCCGCCATCGAGCTGACGGGGCGGACTTCCCCGCTCCAGGTTTCAGAGCCTTTGACCAGCCACTGGTGGCCGAGGTTGCCGTCGGTCTGGCGGTAGAGGGCGTGGAGGGCACCGTCGCCGTCGACGATGACGCGGGGATCGCCCGCCATCGAATCAACGGGGCGGACTTCTTCGCCCCAAGAGGACCCGCCGGGGCCGATCCACTTGTGGCCGAGGTTGCCGTCGGTCTGGCGGTAGAAGACGTGAAAGTAGCTGGAGGTGTCGATGACGACGCGGGGATCGCCTGCCATCTGGGCGGGGAGGACTTCCCCGCTCCAGGTTTCGGAGCCTTTGACCAGCCACTGGTGGCCGAGTTTGCCGTCGGTCTGGCGGTAGAGGACGTGCAGGGCACCGTTGCCGTCGACGACGACACGGGGTTCCCCGGCCATCGAGCTCACCGGGCGGACTTCCCCGCTCCAGTTGCCGCCTTTGGGGATCCACTGGTGGCCCAGTTTGCCGTCGGTCTGGCGGTAGAAGACGTGAAAGACGCCCGAGGTGTCGATGACACTATGCGGGTCTCCCGCCATCGAGCTGACGGGGCGGACTTCCCCGCTCCAGGTTTCGGAACCTTTGACCAGCCACTGGTGGCCGAGGTTGCCGTCGGTCTGGCGGTAGAGGGCGTGGAGGGCACCGTCGCAGTCGACGAGGGCGAGCTCCCTGGCGACATGCGAGCACCAGTCGGGGGTGGTGAAGGTTTGATCTTCCCCATAGCTGACCCCGGCGCTGTTTTCAGCGACGAAACGGTAGTGATAAGTAGTCGAGCCTTCCAGGTTCGAGATGCTCCCCTCGACCGGAATGGCAGACCACCCAGACCCGACAGAACCATACGAGACCGTCGAGCCATACCCCGTAGTCGTGCCGTACTGGATTTTATACGTGGTATTCAGCCCGTTGGGATCGATCTTTCCGACGACCTTGGCTCGATGGTCAGCCACCTCAAACCCTTTGAGGGTTTCATGAATTTCTCCCTCTAGCGTGATCTGCGACACTGCCGTCGGCGGTCCTCCGACTCGCGGAGCAACGCTCACGTCAAGCAGATCCGCGGCTTCCGTGATCTCGGTGTAGTAGACGGCCTGCCCACAAAGCGCAAAATTGCAATCCGGTTCACAAGATGTGTAAGCGCCATCCTCTGAAGACACGATTCCGATCGCACTATGTCCCGCATAAACAGGACCACCGCTATCTCCGCTTTCGATACAGAGTTCCAACCCATAAGCTTCCGTTATGTGATTAAACAGAAACTCGGATTCTGAGGTGGGGTAGGATTCGATGATCAGCTCGACGTTTCGGACGTACCCGCAGGAAGTACCGGTAGATTTGCCCACATGGCAAACGGACTGGCCTAGGTAGCTGCCAGATTCTGACGTGATCGAGTATTCGGAGTTAAAAGGCGGCTCCCCCCACCACGGATGCCAAAGAACGAGCTGATTGGGCCAGGACGGTTTGTTCCAGAAAAAATTGTTGGAATGGATGCGGGCTATGTCTGCCCCGCTCGTGCCGTTGTAGAGTTTGTCAACCGGACCGATTTCATGTCGTGCGTCTTCTGTTGGGTCTATGACTGGAACATCTGCGTAGACGTTTTCATTTAGATACTCGAAGCAATGGCCCGCGGTGAGGACATATCTCTCACCCTCATCGTCGACGCCTTTGAAGGCAGCCGTGCAATCGTTCTGGTAGAGGGTGCCAATCGCGACACCGCCACGAAGCGGGGGATCACATGCTTTTACGTGCGAGTCGCATTTGCTCGGCACCGGCTTGAGGTCCTCTGCCTCTCTGACCGACACCCGAACAGGAGCGCTATTCGCCTCCTGGCGAAGCCGACGTTGCGTAGCGGCGCGGACCCCCTCCGCTTCCTCTACGACGACGGAGTTCAGGCGGGGGTTTATCGACGTTCGGACCAAGCCCCCGGCTAGGCGCTTTTCGTTAACCATCTCGGAAATCTCAGACGTGACCCCCTCCTGGGCTAGCTCCAGCATTTCCCAGCTCGAGCTGGCCGGAGCCGTCCGAAAGTCCTCCGGAACGCCGGCGATGTCGAACGCGGTCTCGACCCGCTTCTGGTCGGCGCTCCGCAGGATCGGCACGACGAATTCACCGCTCTCGTTGTCGAACCACACCCCGGCGTAAGTCCTGCCGAGGTGCGCTTCGAGCTGGCCGACGATGTCGACTTCGGCGGCGGCGTGCTGGATTTCCAGGACCTCTTCGGCTCGCTGCGAGGAGACGCCGAAGTTTGCTTGATAGGCACGCACTTCAAACGGGAGTGGGCGCGCAGAACTCGCCGCTGCGCTGGACAACGCGATCAGGCAGCATGCAAGGGCAACGAACGCAATCCGCCAACGCACCATGTCTTCTCCCCCGTCAGTAAGCCTGCTGAGCGCTTATCTCCTGATTCAGCCTCTCCGATCAGTGGACCCGGCGCTCCGTCAATGTGCACGGTTGGCGCTCGGATATTCAGCTAATTGCCCAGAGAGGCTCGTCTGCAAGTCCACTGAGCTGCTCCATGCGCAGCGCGGCCTCGAGGTCTGTGCCACAGCTATCGAGCGGTCGCCCGAGCCTGGACTCGATCGTTCGAAGGCGACTGGCGACGGTGTTTCTGTTTACCCCCAGTGCGGCGGCGGCAGACGAGACGTTGCCGCCGACCGCAAAGTAGGCGTGCAGCGTCTGCCTGGCGGCGACGCCCCCGTCGCGATCGGATTCGAGCGGGACCAGATACCGCTGGCGTAGGAATGCGGTAAGGACATCATCCTGAATGACGGTGGCAAGCAAAGCGACGTCGTCGTAACGAACCGGCTTCTCGGCCCCGCATTGGGCGACCCCGAGGGCCATCGTCGCCTGATGGTGGGTGAGACGCCAACCTGAAAGCCCCTGACCGGGCTCGCCACAGGCAATCGCAGTTTGCTCGGGCAGGTTGAAGGAGACGAAAAGGTCAAGTTCCGCCTGCTCGAAGTGACGCCGCCCGCCGAACCAGGCCCAAACCCCTCCATCGCCCCGGTCGATCGCGAGCAGATGCCGGTCGAATGTTGCTGCGATCTCATCGAGCGACCCATCCGCGCCGAAACCCGAGGCAACCACGCCGAGATGCCAGCCATCGAGGTTGTAGACGAGGTCCTCGGGACCCACCGACTCGCCGGCGAGAAGCCGCTCGACGCTCTGGATGCGTCGCTGCTTGGATGTATCGGCTGACCGGGAGCGCTCCTCGCGGCCGTACTCCTCTCCGACGGCGGCGAAGACGCGGTCGAAGCAAGCAGCGAGGGTGTGGAGCACGTCTTTGAGGTCGGCTGTCGCGACCCCCGCCGCTGCAGCCTCCTCGAGAAGCGCGTCTGCGAGGAGGACGTGACCAGCCGCGTAGCGACGCAGGACCACGTCGAGACTCACGCCGTTGCGCGCAGCAAGGCGCGCCTGGGAAAGGAGCTCGACCGGGATCGGCTCGACCTGGCGCTTGGGAGACTCGATCGCGGCGAGCCCATAGTCAAGGGCGGCGGCGAGCGCTACACGGAGACCCTGGAGGTACGCCGGGTCCGGCGTCGCGGTTGAATCTGCCATCGCATGGATGCGTGCGAGGACTGCCTGGTCGAGTTCAGGCCGGCGGGCCCCGAGGCGGAGGCTGAGGTCGCTGGTGTCCTGGTAGGAGCAAACTCTCGACATCAGTCCTCGTAAGGTCGCCCTACCCTGCGCCGACCCAAGACATGGCCGACGATTCTGTCTCTTCTGAGAGCGGCAACATCTTCAGCATCCCCTTGCCAAGTACTGCCGTGTTCCTAGGATAACAAACAGTATGGTTTGTAAAGTTCCAATAGTGCTGCAAATTCACGGAGGGCCTTCGTGCTGATCGCAGTCAGGAGGAACTGCTTTCGCGATCACTGCGCGCAGGTGCTCGCCTTCTTGCTGCGGCGCGTCTCCGGTCGGGAGGCTGCCGAGGACGTGGTCGCAGACACCTTCGCGGTCGCCTGGCGCCGGCGCGACCGCATTCCCGATCCAGCCCTGCCCTGGCTATATGTAACCGCCGCTCACGTCATCGCCAACCAGTATCGGGACCCGTCGCCGCCACGACCTCGACACGCGCCTGGCCCATGCCTTCGCCCTCCTGCGCCACGCCAGCGTGCGGCCCGGGCATGTCACCACGCCGGTGACCTCAACTCTGCTCGGTCAGACCCGGCGTACGTCATTGGGGATGCCATCTAACTCGCCCGAACTCAAGTCGACGGTAGCCGGCGGCGATAGCGCCCTGCGCTCGACCGCGAAGAACCTTCGCGCCGTGCCGCACTAAGCACCTCGCCAAGGCGGCGCGAGACAAGCGTTCGGAGGCGCGCACTCTCGATCCGCTCAGTCCATTTTTCCAACTCGCCATCTTTGAAACCCGCAGGCAGTGAGAGCTCGGGAAAGAAGGCGCGAGTGCCGGACGCGGCTCGGACATAGACGGCGTCGAAGAGGGCCTTCTCGGGCATCGCCAGGTAGCCGCTGCCTTCGAAGCCGTCAAAACCACCGAAGAGCTCGGGGGCGAGATGGTGAATCTCATAGGTGCCGACAGTCGTGGCGATGCTTCTCGCTCGATCGAGGGATGCAACGGATACCTGCCGCGGGATTTGTTCGATCATCTGGTGGCGAGCGAACGCCGACCAAAAGGAGATGTAGGCCGGGAAGGGTGCAGTCAAGAAGGGGGCGACTGCAAACGGAGGTATCCCGGGGTCGAGCGCCCAGAGGCCTCGACGCAATCGGCGCACGAGCCCGCCCTCGTCCATCGCCTCAAGGCGCCTGCCGGCGGTGCGTCCGCTCGTCTGCCATACCGCCGCCGCCTCGCTAGTCGTGATCACGGGGCGGTCAAGTCGTAGCAACTGGCCGTAGTCACCGACCGGAGTCATTTCGCCTCCTCAAGTTGCTCGGCAACGAAGGTCTGCATCTGTTCCCAGGATGCCTCGCCCTCGTAGAGCTCGACTGCCGCAGGCTCGAGAAAGGGTAGAACCTGATCTTGAAATGCGGCATAGGGCAGCTGCATTGCTAGATCGACCGCCGTAGTGAGCACCTTGGAATCGAGAACCCCGGGCGCAAGGGAGCTGCGTCGCAGCAACAAGTCGAGATCGAAGACGTCGCGCGCCTGCGTCTCGGAGCGTCCGGCCAGGGCGAGCACCTTCTGCTCGGTCGGGGCATCTTCGACGTAGTGGGGGACCAGCGGTGAGCGCAGCGCATAGGGCTCGACGATGCGGCGAGGGATCGGCTCGATGCGGTGAGCGCCCTCGCCCTCGCGATAGCTGAACTCGATTTTGGTTCGAATCAGCTCCGAATGCCCAGGGGCCGCGAGACCGATCTTCCAGCGCTGCGTCGTGTCGGTGCGCTTCGGGTTAGAGCGCTCGGCTACGTCGAGCTGCACATTCCGCAGCAAAAGGGCAATCTGGGGCGAAGACAGGAGAGCTTCGATCTTCTCGTTGAGGCGCCAGGCGGGCACTCCTTCGACGTCGAGATCGATGTCCTGCGAATAGCGCACGCTGTCGAAGAAGTAGCGCAGGTTCGCGCCTCCCTTGAGGACATAGCGATTGGACTCGAGTCGTCTTGAGAGGATGTCGAGAAAGGCGACGTGAAATAGCTCAGTTGCTTGCGGGATGCTGAGCGTTTTCATAGGTCAAGGATACAAGTTAAAGACATTTTTTGTCCCTAATCTGCATTCCCGATCTTTGTCGACAAATCGACCAGGCCCTCTCCCACTCGTTTGCAGATGAGGTTTACGGGCCCAACTTCGTCCTTTTGGGTAGAGGAGGCTGAAAGGGAGCTCTGTGCGTGACCGAAGGAGAATCGAGATGGGCAAGCTGATCGCGACCACGCAGGCCACCATCGACGGCGTCATAGACCCGGTCGGCGAGTGGGTGCAGCCAGACGGAGACCACGGCGACTACTCGTTCGAGCGTCAGGCGAGCTCCAGCGGGCTAGTGCTGGGCCGCAAGACCTACGAGGGTCTGGCGGGATACTGGCCGAGCCAGTCGGGCAAGTGGGCGGACATGGTCAACCCGATGCCGAAGTACGTCGGGTCCACCACCCTGTCCGACGATCTCGACTGGAACGCGACCCTGCTCGAGGGGGACCTTGAGGACGCGATCCCGAAGCTGAAGGACGAGGTCGACGGCGACCTGTTCATGCACGGGAGCGGCGAGCTCGCCTACGCCCTCGCTGAGAAGGGCCTGATCGACGAGTACGAGATCTACCTGAACCCACTCGTCTGGGGCGGGGGAAACCTCCACGTGCTCGGCGACAGGGGAACGATCCGGATGCAGCTCGACGACATCAAGCGGTTCGACTCCGGAGTGGTCCTCCTCACCTATCTCCCGGCGTCCTAACCGCGGCCGGGACGATGACACCGGCCTCGGCGGCCGGCGCCGCATAGGCGGCGGCGAGCGTCGCGACGGTCTCGTGGGCGTTGAGCCCACTCGGGTTGGGGACCACCCAGAGCGCCGCGTCGGACCAGCGGATCGCGCTATCGAGCGTGTCCGGCTGCCGACCCAAAGCCGCGCCGCGCTCGCCGAACGCATCGCGGTAGGCGGAGATGCCGGCGATCGCGACGGCCGTGGGCCGGTGATCGGCGACGAACCGCAGCAGCCGCTCGCCACCCTCGCGCAGCTCCTCGCGCGAGAGCTCGGAGGCGCGCGCCGTGGCCCGCCGCACGAGATTGGTGATCCCGACGCCCCGCGCGACGAGATGGGCGCGATCGGCATCGGTCATCCCGGCGACCCGATCGACCTCGTAATCGATGATGCCGGCTGCGGCCAGCGCCGGGTAGAAGCGATTGGTGGGATGTGCGAAGTGGGTCTTCACCGCGGCCGTCCACAGGCCGGGGTTGATGCCGACGAACAGCAGTTTCAGTCCCGGCCCCAGGAGATCGTCGACCTCGCGACCGCGGAAGGCCTCCAACTCCGCACGCGTGAACCTCATACCCGCGATCCTGCCCGAGTAGCGGCGTGGCCGTCGCGACGGTCGCCCCCTACTTACGGTCCCGAGCTTCGGCAGCGGTTTCATCCGTGGAGCCGACGATCCCGATTCCAAATAGGCGGTCCCGCGGATCATCAGGCCGGGCCGGAAGTCCCTTCAGAAAGGCGCTTCCTCGGCGGTCGCCGAGGAATCCACGCTTGGCGACGGCGCGGCCACTGAGACGGCCCCGAACGAGGCGTAAGCGCCGAGCCGATCGCGAAAACCTCGACAAGTAGGTGCTCGGGCCGGGGTAGCGCTCGATCGCTTCGATCGAATCGGTGCTAGTCAGCCCACCAGTCGCGCTGACCCTCCACGTCTTTCCGCGGATTCTCGCCGAGATGGGGTGCGCCGATGACGAGGATCTCAAGGCCCTCCGGCCCGGCCTCGTAGCCTCGCCACGTACCGGGCGGGACGCGCACCGCGTCCCATTCCTTAAGCTCGACGACCTCGTCGTCAAGCTTCATCTGGCCGCTCCCGCACAGGACCACGTACACCTCCTCCTGCTTCTTGTGCGTGTGGCCGTACGGAAAGCGATAGCCGGGCGGGACGCGCTGGTAACTCAGGCCGGATTTCTCGAGCTCGAGCGCCCCGGTCGCCATGCGGAACTCCAGGTTCGGCGCGCCGTCGAACTTGGACCCGAGGTCCTCCAGGTCCTCCTTGAGGTTCCTGAGAGTGAACGGCACTGCGCAATTCTATGGCACCCCTGGCTGGGGTCGCCGATCTGACGCGGGCTTTCGACCTATAGCGGGGCAGGGTTCGAACCGGCGACCTTCGGGTTTTGCGAAATCGAGATCGGCTGGGATCTCTGGGACATATTGGCCCATTTGTTGCCCAGCCGGCCGCCGCTCGAACCCCAACGCGGCCGGCGCGTGCTGCGACTTAAGCCTCTAGCCGCACCGGCGGTAGTGCAAGTACACGGTCGCGCCGAACGTGCGGGTCTCGACCAACTCGAGGTCGATGTGCACGTCCGGCGGGAAGTACGGCGTGCCGCCACCCACCACGATCGGGATGACGAACAACTCGAACTCATCAATCAGCCCGCGCCGTATGCATTCCGCCGCAAGGCCGGCGCCGCCGACCCCGATCCTCCGGTCCCCGAGCGCGGCGATCTCCTCCTCGAGCGTTCCCGTGACCAGGCGGTTGCTGCCCTCGACGCTCGTCAGCGTGGTTGAGAACACGATCTTCTCGAGCGGGCGCCAGATCGCGGCGAACTCCGCCATCACGGGGTCGGAGAACTCCTCGGTGTCCCACACGAGCATCGTCTCGTAGAGGCGCCGGCCGAGCAGTTGGGCGTCAGTGGCGGCGGTCCGTTCATTGTGGAACCGGTGCAGCTCCTGGCTGGGCACCGCCCAGTCGAAGCTTCCGTCAGGTCCGGCGATGTAGCCGTCGGCCGACAGGCTCATGGAATAGGAGATCACGAGGACGCAGTAAACCGCGTCGAGCTGACGGCCTTCTCGGCGACCCCGCCGCAGCTGATCGTGGGCGGTGCAGTTCTGCGCCGGCTTATGTACCCACTTAGTACCCGCCAGGGATTTGCCACGAGCGCCTAGACACGAAAAAGGCCCCATTTCCGGGGCCTTCTCCTATGGGGGCAGGATTCGAACCTGCGACCTTGGGGGTTATGAGCCCGAACTAGGTGGTCCCTGCTGGGCTACGTGGGGCGCGGACCAGAGCGGTTTTCGCGGAATCGAGTTCGGCAGGGATCGGCTGGGATACGTGGGGGCTTCTTGCCCCATTTCTTGCCCCAGCGCGGCGACCTTCCTCAACGGTAGCGTGGCTGATGCTGTTCTTTGCAAGACGAAGGCATTCGCCGCTCCCCTGCCGATGCCAGTTTATTCAGAGCCTTGAGCAGCGGCCGCAAGCCTCGCATCATTCCTTCGTGTTCCGGTTGCGGGGGCGCGATCCGCACCACCTCGCCGCGAGCCTTGATCACGTAGGTGATCTCGTCGGCAGAACCTTTTGACGGCGGATAGTTGCCAGCGATGGCATGAAAGTGGGCGCTCCTGAGCGCCGCCCGCAACCTGTCCCATATTCGGTGCCCGAGCACGAACTTCACCGCACATCCTCCCAACGTCACTCTCGCCTGGCGGTCCTTGGTGACGACGAGTGACGGACGCAGACCCCCGATCCCGCCTTCTTGGCGGTAGGAGATAAGGACGCGGGGGCGCGAGGGGGGCGGGACCTTCGGCGTTGCCGGCGCCACAACCATGTAGGCGACGCTCGCCTTGCCGGTCAGCCCGTCTTTTGAGGTCGTGATGACGGTGAAGGTGTGCGGGCCGATCGCGGCAGTGTCGAGAGGCGTCCCGGCAGGACGCCCGTCTTGGTCAACGCACGAGGCGATCCCCAGGCCACCGGCTCCCTCAGCGCAGGTAAAGCTGGTGCCGACCGCCTGACCCTGCGTGTAAGTCGCTCCATCGACCGGGGTGGCGATAGAGGCGGTCGGCGGCGCCTGAATCATCAGCGCGAAGCTCTGTTCGGCATCCGGCAAGGCGCCGTTGGCGGCTTTGATCGTTGTCGGGTAGCTGCCGCCCGTGCCTGCCACCGGCGTGCCGGACAGGATCGCAGTGCCGTCGCCTTTATCGATGAAGCTCACCCCGCTGGGCAGCGCACCGATTAGAGAGAGATCGGGCGTGGGCAGCCCCGTTGCGGTGATGGTGAAGCTCCCCGCTTTGCCGGCCTGGAAGGTTGCTGCCGCAGCACTGGTGACAGTCGGTACGGCGGGTGGGTCCTGCAGCTCAAACGCCCCCACATCGCAGACGCTCTTGCCGTTGTCGGGACGAGGCTCGCCGCGCTGGTCGACTTTGGTCGGGCATTTAGCCACCGACACCGCGTCGACCGCTGGGCTCGACGCCGGCAGCGCCTGCGTTTCGGCCGGGCCACCATTATCGGCAAGGAGTTCCAGCAGCGGGTCTGTGGAAGGCAAATCGAGCCCACAGCTCGTCTCGCCCGATGAAGGGCCCTCGAGGCTGTAACTCGACGTCGCCGCCGGCACATCGCAGTTCGTCGCCCCGGTGTTCCCCGAGACGATCGTCGCTCTCGCGGTAACGGCGGCCGTGCCAACGATTCCGGCGCCGGCGCCCCCGGCGCCGATTTCGTTTGCGTCGATCGTCACGCTCGCCAGGGTCGCCGAGACTTTGCCGTCCACCTCGATAGCGCCGCCGCGGCCGACCGCACCGCCGCCGCCGGCCGCGTTCCCCACCAAGGTGCTGTTCGAGATGGAGGCCGACCGGGCCGATACGGAGTAGACCCTGATCGCGCCGCCATCGCCGGCACCACCCTGGCCGCCGGCGGTGTTGTCGGCAAAGGTGCTACCGGAGATGGTCAGGGGGCTGACGTTGTTGAAGTTACTGATAGCGCCTCCGAAGCCGAAGGCCCCTTCCCCGCTCCCACCCTGCCCGCCCGCAGCGTTGCCGGTGAAAGTGCTGTCGGTGACCGTCAGTGAGCTGAAACTGTTGATCGCGCCGCCAACGCCGGCTCCACTGCCATTGCCAACGCCATCCTGCCCACCAGCGATGCTGTCGGTGAAGGTACTGCGGGCGACGGTCAGCGGGCCGGTTCCACTGTCGCCCTTGATCGCGCCGCCCTCGCCGCGACCGCTGAGACCGCCGCTGCCGCCATCGCCTCCTGCTGTGTTGGCGGTGAATACGCTGTCCGAAACGGAAGTCGAGGACGCGAACTCGGCCACGAAAATCGCACCGCCAAAGCCACCTCCGCTGCCGGTTGCGGGTCCAAAGAAATTCCCGACGCCTCCGGCCCCTCCCGCCCCGCCTGCGCTGTTGCCCTCAAAGGTCGTGCCGGACACGGTCAGAGCGCCGCCGCTGAAGTGCTCGATCGCCCCACCCTCGCCGGTGCCGCTGATCGGCCCGTCGCCGCCCGCCCCCCCGGCTGCGTTGTCGCTGAAGCTGCTGTCCGTGACCGCGAGCGACGGGGGCTGCCCGGAGGGCCGGGAGACGTAGATCGCCCCACCGACGCCGCGGCCGCTACTTTCCTCGCTGCCTCCCGCTCCGCCGGCGGTGTTGCCGATGAACTCGGAGTCGGAGATGGTCAGTGAGAGGCCGCCGGCCTTCTGGATCGCGCCGCCGGCGCCAGTGCCGCTTTGCACGCCGCCATCGCCGTTCCCACCGGCGGTGTTGGCGGTGAAGGTGCTACCCGAGACCGTGAGAGCTTCCCCGCGGTCCCAGATCGCGCCGCCGGAGCCGAGGCCGCTCTGAAAGCCGATACCGCCCAGTCCACCGGCCGCGTTGGCGCTAAAGGTGCTGCCGGAGACGGAGGTCGGGCCGGAGGATTCAGAGACGTAGATAGCACCGCCGTGGCCCAGATTACTTTCATCACTGCTGCCTCCGGCTCCGCCTGCCGTGTTGTCTGTGAACGTGCAACCGGAAACAGTCAGCGAGCCGGCCCCCACCTGCTTGATCGCCCCACCGTTGTCAGGCGCTGCGCCGTTGGCGAGCCCCAGCCCGGAGATCGATACGTCCCCGGCGGTGACCGTGAAGATTTGACTGCTGTGGCCGGCGTCGATCATTAGCTGGGAGGCACCCGGCCCGTCGATCATGAGGCGCTTGTCAATACCGATCGCACCTGAGGTGAGAGCGATCGTCTGGCCGTTGAGGCTCGGGTCGAAAGCGACGGTGTTCCCACCGCCTGCGGCTGAGATCACCGCCCGCAGCGAGCCGGCCCCGGAGTCGCTCGTGTTCGTGACGGTCACGGTCTCCGCTCGCGCACTGGCGGCGAGACCGAGCAGGCAAACGACCGCCGCACTCGCGGCGAGCGCTACTAAGACTCGCCAAGGCGCGAACCATGGGCGGCCCAGCGCCCTCCCAGGTTCCCTCACCACCAGGTTTCCCCAACCCCTGCCAACTCCATCTATGGATTGTAATCACGCCCGCCTGTGCCAAGATTGGGCTTCGCGCGTGACCGACGTGTCGGTTCGTGCCGCTCGGATGCCAACCGGCTTGGCGGTACGCTCCTGGGATAGCGGCAGCCCACCCGGCGCGCTGCGCGCTTTGAAGATCCCGTCACGGTAGGCGCCGAAGCCGCTGACTGTGCTCATCCGATCGAGGCGGGCGAGGACCGAGTCCTCGTCACTGAACCGACGACCCGCGACGAGCCGTTCGGTCTCCGTCGCATCGAAGGCTTGTCCTTCGGTGTCAGGCCCGGGGGCGTTCCACCGCCGCCGGGGCCACTTATTCGCGTTTCTCGCGGGCGAACATAGGTGGATCGGGAGCCCTGCGCAAGGCCTAAATCGACCTCTCTCAAAGCTCATGTTGCTCCAGACGTTGCCCCAGGGGCCATTTTGGAGATCCTTTGTCTGCGACTCCAGAAGACGAAACTCCGCATTTGCGGGGCTTTCGTCCTATAGCGGGGGGCAGGATTCGAACCTGCGACCTTCGGGTTATGAGACATGGCACGCATGATCGGCCAGGGTCTATTTGGCTCTCCAGAGCCATCCGAGGTGACCTAAGTTCGCTGTCTTTCGCTCAGAATGAGACGACGAATAAGACGACGGGAATCGAAGTCAGCAGCGATCGGGGAGGCCGGGGCCTTCGGGTGCCATCACGCAGTTGCGAGGACGACCTCGCAACCTCCCAGCGCAAAGGAACCACCTTCAAGCGCCCGCTTCTTCGGCAGCTTCGGCTCTTTCCTCTGCGGCCGAATGTCAATCATCAACTCGATGTCGAGGCCGTTTGCGACTCGAACCAGACGCTCAAGGCTCGGCGTGTGCTCTCCGCTCTCCATCCGAGCGACATCAGACTGGTGGACACCGAGACGCTCAGCGAGCGCTCGCTGAGAGAGATCGTGCTCGGCCCGATAGTGCGCGACCTCGACGGCCAGCCAGCGAGCGAGGGCAGTCCTCTCCCACTCAGCCCGAAACTCTGGGTCGCGAAGTTCCTCCGCGAGAACGTCCTCGTGAGATATGAGCTGACTAGCTGCCATCGCCTTGGATCCTCGCATTCCTTAATAACAAGCTTGTAATTGCCACTGAGGCTACTCCTTCTTCTTCTCGTTTTCCAGCGCCTCAAGCCGCCGCTTGGCCGCTTTCACGGCCCGGCGATAGCCGGCCTTGTTGATTTCTGCCTCAGGACCAACCGAGAAGACCGCGAACACCGTCCTATCGGTCCTGCGGTAGATCGCCCGCCATCGACTGCGACCGCCGGGGACGTAGCTCTCGGAGACCCGACCCCTCCTCTCCCATCACCCCGCTCTGATGCGGACTCCGCAAGGCAGGACCATCAACTTCCAGCTTCTCGATCACATGATCGATAGCCACGCGCTCGGGGGCGTCTATCTTCCGTTTCTCAGCCAGGGCCTCGGGGTGCCACTGCACCTTCCAGCCTCTCGGAGTCTTCCGAGCGACGATCTTTTTGCCGCCCTCCGGCTTCTTTCTCTGCTTCTTCCTCACTGTCGTCCTCGATCATCTGAAATCGGTCGGAAGGCACGCTCGACCAGATCGGCCTCATGGGGATTCGGGGCATAGTCGGCGTAGACGAGCGTGGTCTTGTAATCCCGATGGCCCAGCCACTCTTGGAGCGTGCGAAGCGGAACGCCGGCAGAGGCGCAGTGAGTGCCGAAGGTATGGCGCAAATCGTGGAAGCGAATCGGGCGCACCTCCGCTCGCCCCAGCACCTCTTTGAAGCGCTTGCGTAGTTTCGAGGCATCCAGCGGGTGGCCGGTATAGGGGTGCGGGAAGACCAGGTCTTCGTCGCCCTGAAAGGCCGACGCTTGGAAGTGCCGCTCCAACTCGCGAGCCACCCGCTCGATCATCGGCACCGACCGAGACGAGCGCCGTGACTTCGGCGTGCCGAATCGCTGCCGGGTGTAGTTGCGCCGCACCCGAATCCGATTCGCCTGCCAATCGATGTCGGTCCAACGCAGCGCGACCAACTCGCCCTGCCGCAGGCCGCTCATCGCGGCCGTCAGATACAGCGCGTGCTCGGTCGCACCGAAGTCGTCCTCAGCAACCGCCGTCAGCAGCGCCTCAAGTTCCCCAAGGTCGAGATAGTGGATATCGGGATCGGTTCCGGCCGCCCGCGGGCGGTCCACGCTGGCAACCGGGTTGACCACGGTGACCGGAGTAGTTGGCGGCATGGTCGAAGATCGGCGTGTCGATCGCCTGCGGCGCCATCGTCGTCACGTGGATGTCCTCCTCGCCGACGAGCTCGCCGCGCAGGCATTCGGAGAGGGCGCGAACGGCGTTCTTGCTGACTACATAAGGGGAGACCTGCGGGGTGCTGACCCGTCCCCACACCGACGACATGTTGATCAGCACGCCCGAGCCCTGGCGGCGGAAGCAGCGCAAGGCAGCGCGGGCGCCGTGCACCTGTCCCATCAGGTTGGTCTCGATCACCTGCCTGAACACCGCGGAGGGAAGCTCCGTGAACTCCCCGTAGGCGATAACACCGGCATTGTTGACCCAGACGTCGATGCGGCCGAAGCGCTCGACCGCCGCGCCGGCGAAGGCCTCGACCGCGGTCTCCTCGCCAACGTCCAGCGACGTCGCGAGCACACCCCGGGCTCCAGCTGCCTCACACTCGCGAGCCACGGCCGACAGGGGCGCCGACGAACGGGCGCAGAGGGCAAGCGCGGCGCCGCGACGAGCCAGGCGCAGGGCGGCGGCGCGTCCGATGCCGCTGGAGGCGCCGGTGATGACCACTACGGATTCCTCCAGGGGCCGCGGCATCGGCGCCTCAACCGAGACCTTTCTCCTCGGCGGCCTTGTGGGCGATCTGGAGGAAGTCGGAGATCGTCAGCGCCGAGAAGAGGGCGGTGAGGAAGCGAGTCAGGCGGGGGGCGAAGAGCAGGCCCACCGAGAAGGCGGCGACGACCCAGAGGCCAAGGCAGTAGGGACAGATCAGCAACTCGCCGATCGCCTTACGGGCGCCGGTCCCGCGCGAGCTCTCCTCCAGCTCGGAAGGGCCACCCTGACCTTCGTATTCGGCGAATGGCGCCCGCAGCGGCGCCGTCACCTTGTCCTTGCCGATCAGGCGGCTGAGCTTGTGCGAGGCGACTCCGATCGTCAGCAGGTCGGCGGCGCCGATCCGCTCCGGCATCTCGCGGCCGCTGCGGCGAAAGAGCAGCAGTGCACCGGCAAAGAGCACCGCGAAGATGCTCATCAGCGTCGCGTAGGAGAGCAGCGGCGGCCGTTCCGATGGCGGCGCATAGCTCGCGAAGGGCTCGGGTGGGGTCTTGGCCTCGATGCTCCCCGCTACCCCGCGATCTCCGCGCTCAATCAGGTCGCGCTCCTCGCTGAGCTCGCCCGCGAGACCACGATCCGCTCAGGGCCCAGCTCGGTCACCGCCTGCCAGGAAATTCCCCTGGCGTCGGCAGCCGGCCCTCGCAGCCTTCGCCAAAGCCCGCGCCGCCCGATCAGCAATTCGTCGAAGACAATCGTGCCGTCGCGCTCCCAGTGAGCCCGCACCTCGAAAACGCGACCGAGCGCGCGGCCGCCCTGGTCGTGCACGGGCACGCCGATCAGCGAGCTGAAGGCCTGGGGCCGGTCGCTCAGTTCCATGGCAGCCTCCGAACCAGCCAGTTCTCCGGGTCGTCGCCGTAACCGAGGCCGAGCTCCTCCGCCTTGCCCCGCAGGTGCACGGCGGCGTTGATCTCATCGACCTCCTCCCAGGGAATGCGCAGCGCATTCGAGCCCCAGGTCTCCGGCCCGGCGATACGGCGGGCGAGTCCGCGCAGGCGTCGTGGCAGTCGCCGCGGGTAGAGAGCCTCGCCGACCAGCAGGGCGGTGACACGCGGCGGGCTGCCCTGCAGCTCGATGTCGTCGACGCGGCCGCAGCGTTTGCCGTCGCAGTCGAGGATCTGCTCGTCGAGGAGCCGGTGGGCGACGAAGATCGGTTCCTCGCGGTTCATCCGCCCCCCGCGTTCGTCATCAACAGCAGCGGGATGGCAACGATCGCCAGCACCACGATTACCGCGAAGTAGATCCAGCCGAGCGCAGCGGAGAGACGACCGTTGGCGTGTCCACCCATGAACGAGCGGTCGCCGGCGATCAGCAGGATTGGCAGGTAGGTCAGCGGCAGGGCGACGACGGCGAAGATCACCGCGTACTCGGTGATCTCGACCGGGTTGATGCCGCTCAGCACGATCAGCACCGCGAGGAATAGGAAAACCAGCCAGGAGGCGGTGAAGCGCGGCGCCTTCTTCGGCCCGCGGTTGCGCCCCCACTCCCAACCAAGGAACTGGGCGAGGTTGTAGGCGGCGGAGAAGCTGGAGTCGATCGCGGCGCCGCCGACGCAGAACATCATCCCGCCGAGCGCGAGCAGCAACCCGGTCTCGCCGAAGGCGCCCTGGGCGGGAAGGGCGACGGTGCCGAGGTCGCCTGGGTCGACCCCGATCGGGTGGAAGAGATAGCCGGAGACGATGACCAGGGCGCAAGCGAGGATGCCGCCGAGGGCGTAGCCGACGATCGCGTTGAGCCGGTTCTCTTTCAGGCTCTTCTCGGTCCAGCCCTCCTCGATCGCCCCCGAGGAGGAGAAGTGGACCTCGTAGGGCATCAGCGCCGCAGCGACGACGCCGACGACGAAGTAGAGGTAGAGAGTCGAGCTGCTGAGCGAGGGGACGAAACCGTGCGCGACATCACCCCAGTCGGGACTCTGGTGGAAGGCGACGGCGACGAAGACCAACATCAGTAGGCCGCCGTAGCCGAAGATCCGCTCGATCCCGCCGAAGGGGAGCAGGGCGACGGCGACGACCAACCCGATCGCCGCCAGCACCACGAAGAGGCTGAAGGCGGCGTCGAAGAGCAGGGTGAGGATGATCGCCAGGCCGCCGAGCTCGGCGGCGACGGTGAGCAGGTTGACGGCGGTGCTGGCGACCAGCGCCACCAGGCCCGTCCCGAACCCGAGCCGCATCCGGATCGAGTCGAAGACCGGCCGCTGGGTGACGGCGGCGACGCGGCCGCACATCTCGGCGTAGACGGCGATCCCGATCGTCCCCAGGGCGACCGCCCAGAGCAGGTCGTAGCGATAGAGGGCGCCAGCCTGGGTGTTGAAGACGAGGTCGCCGATGTCGAGAAAGCCGCCGAGCGCGGCGATCACCCCGAGGGCGACTTTGAGGATCGCCTTCAAGGCGCCTCCCCGCTCAGCCGCACGACCAGCGCGTCAGCCTGTTCTTTGACTTCGCCCATGTGCTTTTGAACCAGGGCGCCGTGGTGCTCGTCGCCGGCGAAGGTCTGCAGTTCGGAGAAGAGGTCAGCCAGCTCGCCGGCGACCTGCACGGCCGCATTGCGCTCCTCCTTGACCTCGGGCGAGGATTCGGCGTCGGCCAGCTTTTCGGCCTCGTGCTCGGCCTGGCCGCCGAGCGTCTTCGCCATCACCCGCGCGTAGGTGGCTTTGGTCGCATCGCGGGCGACGCCGCTGGCGATGAGTTCACCCTGCGCCGCCAGCGCACTCAGTGATTCGACACCGCGGTTGAGCTCGTCCCGGCTGAGATCGCCGCAGCCGGCAGTGGGCAGCAGGAGAGCGGCGGCGAGGATCGCCGCCGCCACCCGCCGCGCCATCTAGGACTCTTCGTAGGGGTCTTTGTCCGCCGCCAGTTTCAGCGAACCCTCTTTGGCCTCGCTGAAGTGCCGTTCCTGAATCGGCAGCGCCCAGCCGACCAACTCGCTGATCTGCTCCTCGCCTGCCGCTTCGTTCAATTTGCCCAGCACCGCCCAGTGGCCGACCTCGCCGGCCTCGGCCATGGTCAGGAACTCGAAGCCGTCGAGGCCGTCGGCGTCCTCGCCGAGGTAGGTCCGCATCATCTCGGTGGCCTCGCCTTTGGTTTCCTGCGCTTTGTCAAGGATCGCCGTCTTCTTGCCGTCGCGGCCGTCGGCGATCTCGGTGCAGCGGCGCTCGGTCTCCGCGGCCTCCTCGCGCATTTTCTGCAAGGCGGCGGCGATGCCCTCGTCGTCGACAAGCCCCTCGATTTTCTCGGTGGCCCCCTGGGCCGCCTGGGCCAGACCGGTGACCTCGGCCAGCTTCTCCTCCAACGTCGTCAACTCAGCCATGTCGTTCTCCTCTGTGATCGAGATGTAGGGGCGCCTGCTAGCTACCCCCCGCTCCGGTCCGAAAAACCGCACTCGGCTATCGGCTCAGCGGGTGTGCTCGGCGAGATGACCGAGCAGGCCCTTCATTCCCGCCTCGCTGTGCACACGACGCTGTTCGTCGGCGCCGTTGCCCTCTCGCAGAATTCGCTCGATCTCCTCCAGAGCCGCCTCGCTACCGAGCTCGCGCGCATAGGGGCGGACCGACTCGAGCGCCCGGCGGCAGACCGCCCGCGCCGCTTCGGGCACCGTCGAGTCGAGCAGGATCTCAGCGTCGAGGCCGTGGCTGGCGGCCTGGAAGTAGGACTCCTCGAGCGCCTCGCGGGCGAGGTCGCTGGGGCTCGGCCGGTCGAGCTCCCTGGCCGCGATCGCCTGGATCAGCGCCGCCAGCGCGGCCGAATCGGCCGCGTCGGTCTGCACGTCCACGGCCCTCACCTCGACGGTGCCCAGGCGTGGATGCGGGCGGACATCCCACCAGATGTAGGTGTAGTCGTCGACGCCGGCGGCGGCGATCAGCTGGTCGGCGACGCGGCAGAAATCCTCGTAGTCGCGGAACTGCCGCGGCAGCTGGAAGCGCGGGTAGGCGCGAACGACCGAGGTGCGGGCGCTGGCATGACCGGAGTCGGCGCCGGCCCGGAAGGGCGAGTTGGCGCTCAGCGCCTGCAACACCGGCAGGTAGAGGCGGAAAGCGTTCGCCAAGCGAATCGCGGTGTCGGGATCGGGGATGCCGATGTGGACGTGCAGCCCGCAGGGAGGCGTGCAGAGCAGGCTGCCGAAATCCTTGCGGACGACCTCGTAGCGCGGCTTGGAGACGAGAGTCGCCTCGTCCGAGCTAGCCGGGTGCAGGCCGGCGCCAAGTAGGCCGAAGCCCTGACCGGCGATCGTGCGGCGCAGCTCCCGCAGCTCCGCAAGCACGTCGTCCGCACCGTGGCAGATCCCCGTCTTCAGCTCGATCTGTGCGGCGAAGATCTCGGTCGAGACGCGCTCCCCCGCGCGGCCGGACAGCTGCTCGATCACCAGCTCGCCCTCGGCAACCAGGCACTGCTGCTCGTCGACGAGCAGCAGCTCCTCCTCAACCCCGAGCGAGAGCGGCGGCGAGCTGCCGAAGCTGTGGTCGTAGCGATCCGACGCCAGTTCTCCCTTCATGCGCGGTAGATCCCCTTTTGGACCGCGAACCAAACGGCGCTCGATTCGAGCCAGGCCGGAGGGGGTAACCAATGCCGGTGAGCGCCGCCCCCCTGCCACCTGGTCCCGACACCGAGGTGCTGGCGCAGACGGTTGCCTTCCACCGCGATCCGCTCGCCTTCCTCGGCGCTGCGCAGGAACGCTACGGCGACGTCTTCACCATCCGTCTGCTCACTGCGCGACCGCTGCTCGTCGTCGCCGACCCCACCGCGGTGGAGAAGCTGCTCGGCGCCGATCCACAATCCGCCCATGCCGGCGAGGCCCGACGGCGGATCCTGCCCTTTGCCTCGCCACGCTCGGTCTTTGGCGCCGATGCCGAGCAGCACGGGACGGCACGCGGCCGCATTGCCCCCGCCCTGTCTGAGGAAGCGATGTCACATCGCCGCCCGGCGATTGCCGGGATCGCGGAGCGCCACGCGGCTGCATGGCCACGCGGCCGTCCCTTCCGCCTCCTGCCGAGGACCCGGACTCTGACCGACGAGATCTTCGTCCGACTCGTGCTCGGGGTCCGCGACACGGATCTGGCCGTGGCCCTGATCGCCGCCATCCGCCGCATGCTGTGGACGCCCGGGAACCCGCCGTTGACGCTGCCGGGACCTGGCGACGGTGTCGCGGGTCGTCTCGGAGTGGCGCTGTTCGAGCGCCGTCAGGCTCCGGTCGCGCGCCTTCTCGCCCGTGCCACCGAGGCGAGGCGAACTGAGCCATCCGAGGAGGTCGACGTGCTCGGCTGCATGGTCGCTGCGAGCCCGCAGCTCAGCACGGCGGCGATCGTCGACGAGCTGATGTCGCTGCTGATGGCGGCCCAGGAGCCGCCCGCGATCGCGCTCGCCTGGTTGCTCGACCGGCTGGGACGGGAGCCGGGACTGGCGGAGGGGTTCCGGGAGGATCCGCGGAGCGACTCCTCGGCTGCCCTTGTTCGGGAGATCCTGCGGCTGCAGCCTCCCGCCTCGGCGGCGCTGCGGCGCCTGACCAAGCCGATGCAGGTCGGAAAGTGGCTGCTGCCGGCCGGGGCGACGGCGATGCTGCCGACCTCCCTCCTGCACCGCGACCCACGGGGATTCGAGGACCCGGAGCGGTTCCGGCCGCAGCGTTGGTTGGGGGACCGAGCGGGCGGCGCGTATTTCCCTTTCGGGGGCGGCGCCCGCCGTTGCGTCGGAGAACCTCTCGCGCGAGCCGAGATCGAGGCGGCGCTGCCGGCGCTGTTCGAGCAGATTCGGATCGTGCCGCTCTCGCGCCGGCCGGAACGGATGGTCCAGCGCGCCACCGTGCTTGTCCCCCGCCGCGGCCTCATGGTCCGGACGCAGGACGATTAGGAGAATCCCTCTACGGCACGCCGACCGTGATCCTTGGCTGCGTACTCGTTGACTCGTAACCGAACTCAGCCAGCGCCTCGCCAAGCACTTCATGCATTGCCGCCTGCTCCTCTGCCGAGAGGTTCTGGCGCCAGGAGCCCGGGGTGGCCACCCGGGTCTCGCTCCCAGGGCCGCAAGCAGCTGTCGGCAGCCGCTCGAACCGGTGACGCGCCACGACCTCCGAAAGATGCTTAGTAGCTATGCCGAGGGTCTCGCAGATCTCCCAGAGGCACTCCTCCGTATTCGCGCGCAGCCTCTCGTAGCGGACCAGCACGCGGTCGCCCGGATCACGAGTCTCGAATGCCTGCCGCACAGCGCGGCTGCGAAAGACCCAGACGGCAGCGAGCCAGCGGATCAGCGCCACCCGCCCCTCGGCGGCGACGGGGAAGGCACCGCCCGGTATCGCCCACGAGCCCTCTCGATAGGCATCAAGCCAGGAGTCGATGACGTCGCGGCCATCGCGCAGCAGAAAAACCAGCTTCGACTCCGGAAAGAGCTCGGCGAGCAGCGGCGCGGCATGGGATCCGGGCTCCTTGACCACGTAGATCGGCTTAGCCGTGAGAGCTCCGTTCATATCGCCTGCCTGCGCCTCGAAGCGAGCTTCGATCAGGTCGCGGAGCGGCTGCCACCAGCTGTCGCGGTAACGCTCGGCAAAGAAGTAGCCGGGCTCGTCCAGCTTGAGATCAAGCAGCGTGGTCAGCTCCGGTGGCTCTTTCTCGCTGATCGCCCAGGCGAGTGGGATCGGACGCCAAACTCCAAGATGGTGGCCCAGGTGGGGATCGTCGACAGCAACGACGCCATTCAGCTCAGAGAGCATTCGCAGCAACCACGTACTGCCGCTGCGCGAGGAACCGAAGATCCAAGCTAGCCGCATGGCGACTCGATACCCGGCGCGTCAGCTCCCGAACCCCCTAGCTAGTACGACAAACGGGCCAGGAGCTCTGCTTTCAGTGGCGATCGTGAGTATCCGCTGCGGATGGACGAGGAGGGCGCCGGCATCGGCATCGAGATCGCGCTCCTCGCTCAGCGTCCCTTCCAACTCGACGACGACTTTGCCTTCCGGGTCGGCATCACGCTCGGCGAGGTACCTGTAGAGGCCACCCGGGTGGGGAAGACAGCAATGCCGTGGCGCCGCGTAGCGCCTCAGAGCTTCGACCATCGGCCGGCGCCCTCACGGTCAATTATCCGATTGCCGTTTCCGTTTCTCGGTTGACTCGGTCTCGTCCGCCTCGGCGGCGTCGGAGTCTTCCTCCTCCTGATCTCCGCGGATCAGTTTGTCGTCTACGGCCGGCGGCTCGGAGTCCTGATCGCCGCCATAGGCCTCAGTGCCTTTCCCAGCGGGTTCGCGGTCTTTGGGATCCGTGTCGTTCATGCTTCTCTGGTTCCCGTGGCTACTTGTTCCAAACAGGTAGCTGGGCGCTAGGTCGCCGTCTCGGCTGGGGCAATCGGCGAGAGGGCCTCTTCCACGTTGTCGAAGACGAGGCCATTAGAGGTCAATCCGGAGACCGAGAGGACTCGAAGAACCTGAGCGGAGGGGGCACAGGCGACGGCCCGTACTCCCTGCTCAGCGAGTCGCTTATGGGCGTGGACGATCGCCGCGATCCCGGTCGAATCGATGAATTCGCATCGCTCGAGATCGATCAAGACCTCTCGACATTCGGCGCCGACCCGTACGAGCGCCTCCGCCAGCTGCTCGGCAACCGCGAGATCCAGCTCGCCCTCCACCTGGATCCTGCGGCAGTCAGGACGAAGATCTTCTTCAATAAGTTTGAAAGCTCGCAAGCGAGACAACTGACGCCTCCGAAAATTGACTTCGGTCGGAGTCGCGGTCCCGCCAGCTCTAGCCAGACCGCGTGCCTCTCTGTGTTAGCAACGCGCCGGCGCCACGCCCCGATGCGTCGCTTCAATCCTAGCGTCGCGCGGAAGTACCCGCAAGCCCGAGGGAGCCCATCCCGACTTCGCTCAACCCTCGAGGTAGAAAAGCTCAGCGGCGACGTCTTTGTCGGTGTCCATGCCGCTGATGAACGCCCGTACCTTGCGTCCCAGGACCCGTTCGATGATTTGGCAGAACTGATCCTCGGTCGCGTGCTGGAAGTAGAGACGAAGGTCGCGAAGGCGCTGGTGGTCGCCCATGGCGGCCATCCTCTTCTCGGCAGGGGTGAGGCTGTCTTCAAGCGTGCAGACGACCAGATCGGGTCCGGCGAAGTCCGACCTCGCCCTGGTGGGCCCGCGGCCGAACTGGACCTTGTAGAGGCGGACCATCTCGCGGGAGATCTCCGCCAGTTTGGATATCTGGGGGTCGAGTCCTTCGGCGGACTGGCCTACTCGCTCGTCATTCGGCACGACTGACTCCTACTCTGGGAGTCGTCGCCAACGACCTACGATCTTCCCGATCTCTGGTGGAGAAGTCCGCAGGCCGAGCGTCGCTCGTATTACGTGCCTCTATGGGGAGGGCAACACCCCGGCGCAAATGTCCGAGGCCTCGGAGGCGATCCTATAGCTCCGCCCAGATTCTCAGCTAACGCTTTCCAAATAGAAGACCTCGGCGGAGACGTCTTTGTCAACATCGATTCCGCTGACGAAGGCACGGACTCTGCGCTTCAACACACGTTCGATCACGGCGCAGAATTCCGCTTCGGTCGCGTGCTGGAAAAAGGTGCGCGTGTCGCGCAACCGCTGGGCCTCGCCCATCTCTGCCATTTTGCGCTCGACCGGCGTCAAACTGTCCTCCAGGGTGGAGATGACGATGTCGGGGCCGGCGAACTCCGTCCTCGCCTTCGTCGGTCCCCGGCCGAACTGCCCCTTATATAGGCGCACCATCTCACGGGATATCTCGGCCCGGATCGAGTACGTCGAGTCCATTACCTCGGCGGTCCCCGAGCTTTGCTCGTCCCTCATCTGCTCGCTTCTAACCCCCCCTCTGGGGTTGGCCGCGCGCAAGGAAAGAGGAGGATGAGACCCTGACGGACGGGCAATACTGTCTATCGAGGGTAGTCGAACCGAAACAGCGGCTAACGATTCTCCGGGGCCGCCGTATAGCTATGCCCAAGGTCGCTGTCCTCGGGACTCTGCGGCAGGAGCGAGACGACCACCCGGCATTCGGGGTCGCCCACGGCGATCCGCTCCTCGAGCATCACCGAGACCTCGCCGAAGTTGCGGGCGGCGATCCCCCCGAAGACGCTGGAGGTCATGCGACAGAGACCGGGTGCCCGCTTGACCGCCTCTCCAAACGGACAGGTTCGGTTGCCCAGAACGATCCGATCCTCGTTTGCCTCGACTATGTAGAAGTCGCCATCGATTGCCGCCTTGAGCCGAACGTAGAGGTCGGCGACCTGGGCCGGCTCCAAGGCGCCGACGATGCCGCGGGCGCGGCGGTATTCCTCCTCCATCCGGCTGCCGATGTTGGCGCCCACCTGGGCGACCAGGGCTTCGACCGCCTCCGGCCCCTCCTCTCCCTCCACCGAGCGAGCCATCTCCACGACCAGGGCACGGAGGAAGGACTCCCGGCCGAAGCTGCCGTTCTCATCGACCTCCTCTGCCGCGGGCAGAGAGGACGTGAGTGAGCGAGCCGGGTCGTGACTGCGCTCCAGGGGTCGCGTGACGGGGAGCTTCGCCGTAACCATCGATCCCCCCGCCGCCTTCGCCGCCACCTCAAGCTCCTCCGTCAACTGACTGGTGATGAACAGGCCACGGCCACCGTCGGCGAGGGGGTCATCGGGCAGGCTCGGGCGTAGCTCGAAACCCGGCCCGAGGTCGTGCACCTCGACGACCGGTTGCCGTGCCGACCAGTCGAGGTGGACCCAAGCCGGTCCCGGCGCGTGTCGCACGGCGTTCGTGATCAGCTCGCTAAAGGCGACCTCAGCGCCCGCCACGTCGGAGTCCTCCTCGGCGTGGCGACTGAGGTAGTCGCGGAACTCGTGGCGAAGAGCCGCCAAGCCATCACTGTCACGCGCATCGAAATACCAATCCATCGGCTCTCTCTTCCCCTCTGGTCGAGACTTCGAGTATGGCGCAATCGGCCTGCCACTTCAGAGTTATTCGATCAGCTCCAAGACCCGGCGCTCGACACGGGCCTGCTGGGGAGGCGCGAAGCTTCCTTCGGGGTCGAGACGGGGAAGCTCGATCGTCTTGCCGTCTCGAAACCGGTCGAGCACGCGGGGGTCGACGTAGGAGCTGCGACAGACCGCGGGAGTGTTGCCGAGTTGCTCGGCGACGCGCTTGATTGCCGCTCGGATCGCGCCCTCCCCGCTCCCCCTGGTGCCGCTTGAGGCCTCCAGTGCCAGCTCGACCGCGGCGAGAACAGTCCCGTGCCAGGTGCGGAAGTCCTTCGCCGAGAACTCCTCTCCGGCCTTTTCCTGCAGGTAGGCATTGACGTCCTCGGAGCGAACGTCGCGCCAGGCGCCGTCCTCTTGGAAGACGAGCAGGTCATCGGGGCCGCTGCGGCGGCGGCGCATGGCCTCGATCGCTGCCTTGACCTCCGGATCGCGAATCGACTGAACACGGCGCTGGCCACTCTTTGCCGGAAAGTCAAAGACCACCTCGCCATCTTCGATCGAGACGTGCTCGCGCAGCACCGTGGCCACCCCGTAGCTCTCGTTGGCCTCTGCGTACTCCTCGCCGCCGATCCGGAAGAAGCCGAGGTCGAGCAGGCGCACTGCGCAAGCCAGTGCGCGCTCACGTGGCACTCCCTCGCGAGCGAGGTCCTTCTTGACGGCTCGGCGCAGTCGCGGCAAAGCCGAGGCGAACTCGCGCATCGATTCGAACTTCCTCTGCGCCGTCCGCAATTGCCAGCGCTCGTGGTAGAGGTACTGCTTGCGGCCGGCTTCGTCGACGCCCGTCGCCTGAATGTGGCCGAACGGATCGCTGCAGATCCAGACCTCTTGCCAGGCAGGCGGTATTGCGAGCCCGCGAATGCGCTCGAGGGTGTCCTCGTCGCCGACCCGGCCGCCTTCAGGGTCCAGGTAAGCGAAACCGCGGCCGTGACGCCTGCGGTTGATGCCGGGACCCGCGCAGTCTGAGCGCTTGAGTCGACCCTTCTTGGCGGGACGGGCAGAGGGCCGCGGCAAGGCCTCTCCTATTCGGACGGCGGCGCCGGGATCGGCTTGCTCTCAAGCGCGCGGGCAACTGCGAGCAGGTTCGCCGCCGCGGCCTTGCCGGTCGAGTGCGACCACTCGCGTCCCTCTTCCGATTCGAGGTAGCTGTCACCGGGCCCCGGCCCCCGGTTCCAGTAGGTCCAAGCCTGCCCCGGCACGGTGAAGCCGATGTCGAGCAGCGCACCGGAAACCTCGGAGATGACGTGGTGGGCGCCGTCCTCGTTGCCGGTGACGACGACGCCGGCGACGTGGTTGTAGGCGACCGGCCGGCCCTCATCGTCGGTCTCGGAGAGCATCGCGTCCATTCGCTCCAGCACCCGCTGGGCGATGCTCGAAGGCCGGCCGAGCCAGGTCGGCGTGGCGAAGACGAGGATCTGCGAGCCGAGGATCTGGCTGCGGATGCCCGGCCACTCGTCGCCCTCACCCATCTCCGATTCGACGCCGGGTGGAATCGAGTGGTCGACCGCCCGCACCGAGCTCATCTCGACGCCCTGCTCGCGCAGCGCGTCGGCAACGATCTCGGCAAGCGCCTCGGTGTTGGATTTTTCGGGGCTCGCTTTCAGGGTGCAATTCACGACCACTGCTTTCATGGCTTGAGGACGACCTTGATCGCGCCGTCTTCCTTTTTTTGGAACATCGAGTAGGCGTTCGGGGCCTCGGCCAGCGGCAGCTGATGGGTGGTGAGGTCGTCGACTCCCAATGGATCCCCGTCACCTTCGAGCAGCGGCAGGATCTCGTCGGTCCAGCGCCGCACGTGGGCCTGCCCCATACGGAGCTGGATTCCCTTGTCGAAGAGCTGCATCATCGGCAGCGGGTCGACCATGCCGCCGTAGACGCCGGAGATCGAGAGCGTGCCGCCGCGGCGGACGCTGTCGATCGCGGCGAGCAGGGCGGCCATTCGGTCGGTGCCAGCTTTTTCGACCAGCTTCGCGGCCAGGCCGTCGGGCAGCAGGCCGGCCATCGTCTGCGCCGCCTTGCCGATTGGTGCGCCGTGGGCCTCCATTCCGACCGCCTCGATGACGCTGTCGGGACCGCGGCCGTCGGTCAGCTCGCGCAGCACCGCCGAGACGTCCTCGTGCTGTTCGAAGTCGATCGGCTCGACCCCGTGGCGGCCGGCCATCTCCAGCCGCTCGGGGACGGTGTCGACTCCGAAGACCTGCCCCGCCCCGTTGTGAAGGGCGATCCGCGCGCACATCTGCCCGATCGGCCCGAGCCCGAAGACCGCAACGCTGCCGCCCTCTGGGACGTCGGCGTAGGCGACCGCCTGCCAGGCAGTCGGCAGCACGTCGGAGAGGAATAGGTAGCGCTCGTCGGGGGCACCGTTGTCAGGCACCTTGATCGGGCCGAAGTGAGCCTGTGGCACGCGCAGGTACTCGGCCTGCCCCCCGGGGACCTCGCCGTAGAGCCTGGTGTAGCCGAACAGGGCGGCCCCTTTGTCCTGCTCGCGCACCTGCGTCGTCTCGCACTGCGCGTAGAGCTGCTGGTTGCACATCCAGCAATCGCCGCAGGAGATGTTGAAGGGGATGACAACGCGATCGCCCGCTTTGATGTGGCTGACCTGCGGACCGACCTCCTCGACTATCCCCATCGGCTCGTGCCCGAGGATGTCGCCTTCTTCGATGAACATCCCAAGCACCTCATAGAGGTGGAGATCGGAACCACAGATCGCGGTAGAGGTGATGCGGACGATTGCGTCGGTCGGCTGCTCGATCTTCGGGTCGGGAACCTCGTCGACCCGGACGTCGCGTTTGCCGTGAAAAGTAAGCGCCTTCATCTCAGTCCTCCTTCGCCGAGCCGGGTTCCGCCATTTCGCGATGTTTCTCGGCCTTGAGGCTGTCGGGAAGCACCCGGCTGGCAGCGACCTGGGCTTTGTTCTTGAAGGCGCCGCCGACGACCCTCTCCTTGCCTGCCATCAGGGCATCGAAGCCCTGACGCGCGACTTCGGCAGGATCGTCCTTTTCGGCGGCGCCCACCTTCGTGTCCTCCATGTCGGCACGCTCGAAGAACTCAGTCTCCGTCGGGCCGGGCATCAGCGAAGTGACGGTGATGTCGGTGTCCTTCAGCTCGTTGCGAATCGCCAGAGCAAAGGACTGCACAAAGGACTTGGAAGCGTTGTAGACGGCCTGGAAGGCGCCCGGCATCGTCGAGGCGACCGAGGAGGTGAAAAGGATGCGGCCCTCGTCGCGCTCGACCATATCGGCGACCACGAGCTTGCAGAGGTGAACGGTGCTGCGGACGTTGAGGTCGATCAGCTGCAGCTCGTCAGCCAAGGCGGTTTCGGTGGCAAACGCACCCCCAGCCCCGATGCCCGCGTTGAGCGCGAGCGCGTCGACCGGGCGGCCGGTGTTCTGAATGTGGCGGTAAAGCTCGATCACCCCGGCCTCGGCGGCGAGGTCGACCCTGTGGGCCTGGACTTCGGCTCCGGTGGTTTTCAGGCTCTCCTGGGCGTCGGTCAGCTCGCCGTCCTCGGCGGCGATCAGCAGATCAAAGCCTTCCTCGGCAAAGACCTTCGCCAGCTCGAAACCGATGCCGCTGGAGGCACCCGTGACCACTGCCAATTCTCTGCTCTGTCCAGGCTCCATCGGGTTCCCTTCTTCTGTTTGCGCTTTTACGAAGCCATCCCGAGGGGCACGTCGGGACGGTTCCAACTCTCAGCTACCCGCTCGGCCGCGCGGCGCTCCTCGGCCAAGATCTCCTCGGCTGCGGTGACGACGGCGTCGTCACCAGCCCGTGCCGCGACCCGCGCCAGCAGTTCATAGGCGGCGACCTCGAGGTGCTCAAAGGCGAACGCGAAGCCGGCGAGCTTGGTCGTCGAGTCCGGCTGGGCGCCGAAGAAGGCGGAAAGGTTGAGTCCGCCGGCCTTCAGCATCGCGTCCTTGGCTCGCGAGGGACTGGCGTCACGCTCGTCCAGCAGGTCCGCGATCCGCTTCCGGTGGCGCTGGGTCTCGTTGAGATGGTCGCGGAAGGCCGCCTCGAGGTGCTTGTCGTCGACCCGCGCGGCGCCGGCCTCGAGCAGCTTTTCGGCCTGCTCCTCGAGGGCATGGACGTCACGCAGGTAGGCGAGCAGAGCGGAGTCGAGCTGATCGGTATCGACGCCCGCAAGGGAGGCCTCGACCGCGGTGTCGAAGGACTCCTCCAGGCGCTCGCCCATTTGCCGCTCCTGCTCGGCGATGTCGGCCGCCATCCGCGCCGTCTCCTCATCGCCGGCACGCTGAGCCAGTCGCTTCAGCAATTCATAGGCGGCAAGCTCCATGTGCTCGTAGGAGAAGGCGTGCATCGCCAGCTTCCCAGGCGTGTCGGGCTGAGATGCGGCGAAGGCGACCATTCCCCAGCCGCCGGCTGCTCCGGCCGCGTCCTTCAGCTTCGAGGGCTGGCCGCCCAGCGCTTCCAGGCGCTCGCGCACGCGCCGCTCCTGGTCTTCGGTCTCGACCAGATGCTGTTCGAATGCCTGGCAGAGGCGCTCGTCGCCGGCGATCTTCGGCGCGGCGCGAAGCTGCGCCAGCGCCTGCAGCTCGATCGAGTGCACATCGGCCAGGTACTTGACGATCTGCTCGTCGCGGTCGCGATCCCACTGGCGGGCACCGACGCCCGTCTTTAGGTCTTCAAGTCGGGCGCCGGCGCTGTCGGATTCGAGCGGCGGGGTCTGGGCGCCGTGACCCTCGCGCAGGCCCTCCAGCAACTCTTCCAACGCCTCCACCGCGGTGTGGCGAGGCTCCCAGCCAAGCTCTTTGCGCGCCCGGTTGGAAGACATCAGCGGCACGTTCAGCGCCATGTCCAGCCAGCCCGGTGGCGTCGGCTGCAGGCGCAGCCTCCAACTCAGATCGGCGAGGCGCCGCACGACCCGGGCTGGCACCGGAAAGCTGCGCACGCCGATCCGCTCAGCCATCTCCTCGGGGCTGAGCGGCGGCTCGGCGGCGATGTTGAAAGCGCCATGCACATCCGCCAGGACGGCCCGCAGGTAGGCCCGTCCGACGTCCTCGGAATGCACGGCCTGAAAGCGCAGGCGATCGACTCGGGGCAGCGCCGGGAGAAGGCTGCGGCGCAGGAGGAAGTTGGGCAGGAACGGCCCAACGAAGAGGCGGCGGATCTCCGTTGCGGCCTCGTCCTTGAAGATCAGCGCGGGACGAAGCCGCACGACTCGCGTCTCGGAATTATCAGCTTCGAAGCGGTCCAGCTGGCGCTCCACCGCGACCTTGTGGCGCGAGTAGAACGAGGTCGGCGTGCCCTCGGTGGGCCAGCTCTCATCGACCTCGCGGTCCTTGGGGCCGTGCGAGTAGGCGCCAACCGAAGAAGCGTGAATCAGCTTCGGCACGCCCCCTGCGGCTACGGCCTCGAAGACGCGCCGACTGCCCTCGATGTTGATCCGCTCCAGCGTTACCGCGTCCCTGGAGGGCTGGATAGCCCAGGCCAAATGGATGACCGCGTCGGCGCCAGCGAAGATCGCGCCAAGGTCGGAGGTGAGAATGTTTGCCTCAACCCAGCTGGTCTTCGGCGGCGCCCAGGTGGGCTTACGCCGGGCCAGGCCGATGATCTCGTCGATCTCCTGGCTCTCGCTAAGCGCCTGGACCGTGCTGGTGCCGACGTTTCCCGTCGCGCCAGTGACGACTACCTTCATCTTCTTGCTCGCCTTCCCGTAGGTCTGGGGTTCGGATTAGCGAGGAGTGAGCGGGGGGACCGCTCCCGGGGGCCTCTTGGTCTGTGTACCCCGATGAGCCGAGGGAAAACGAGCGGCCTGGCTCAAGGCTAGGCACTGCGGCGCCAACCGTTTTGCTCTGTTGTCGTTGGGGTAGCTCGCGAGGTACACATCGCAAGCGATAGGAGGAACCATGGGCTCAGAAGAGACCGGCCAGGTCACCGGCACCAAGGACAAGGATTACAACGTGATCTGGTTCGCCGAGCAGTGCTTGAGCAACGTGCTACGACTGGAGACCTACATCGAAGACGCCGATCGCGCCGGTGATTCGGAGTTGGCGGACTTCTTCCGCCGCGCCCAGGAGACGAGCCGCAAGGGCGCCGAGCAGGGCAAGACGCTGCTCGCGAAACGACTGCAGGGCTGAGAGGCGGGCAACGTCGTAGCGATCAACGGAAGCTGGCAAGCACCTCACGCTCGTAGAAGTCGAAGAAGCCCTCTTGATCGGGACCGACCTGATGAAGGTAGACGTGGTCATAGCCAGCGTCGATGTACTCCTGGATCGCCGCCCGATGGCGTTCGGGGTCCGGGCCGCAGACGATGCTCTCTGCGACGTCATCCTCATCTAGTACTTCAACCGCTTCTTCAAAGTGCGCCGGCAGCGGCAGCTCTAAGAAGAAGCTGCCGCTGAGCGCGCTGTTGGGCCACTGCTTTAGCGCCAGCTTCTTTGCCGCCTCCTCATCCTCCGCCCAGCAGACGTGGAGCTGACCATAGGTCGGCTTGCCTTCGCCGCCTTCGGAGCGGAACTGCTCAACGGACTCGGCGAGCGGAGCGGTTCCGACCAGCCCATCGCCGAGGCGGGCAGCAAGTTCGACCGAGCTTTCACCAGCCACCGCGACCAGCAGCGGTGGCGGCTCCTCGGGCAACGAGTACAGGCGGGCGTTCTCGACGGTGAAGTGCTCGCCACGGTGGCTGGTCAGCTTGCCCTCCCAGAGCTCACGGATCACCTCGATCGCCTCCTCGAGGCGGGCTTGGCGCTCGACGACCCCGGGCCAGCGGTCGCCGAGGATGTGCTCGTTGAGGTTCTCCCCCGTGCCGACCCCGAGCGAGAAGCGACCGGGCATGAGGCTGGCGGTGGTAGCAGCGGCGTGAGCGACAATCGCCGGGTGGACTCGGGTCGTCGGGCAGGTGACGCCGGTGATCAGCTCGATCCGCTCGGTTCGCTGCGAAATCGCTCCGAGGGTCCCCCAGACAAACGGGCTGTCGCCCTGCGCGTCGATCCAGGGATGGAAGTGGTCAGAGATCGAGGCGAAGGCGAATCCCACCTGCTCGGCGCGCTCGGCCTGCGCGACGAGAGAAGGAGCATCGAACTCCTCACTGGAGAGCGTGTAGCCGAGCTTGGTCACAAGACGATGCCGGAGAGCTACCCGTTTGAGCGTGGCTCACGCCAGCGGGTTCCGCAATCGAGCCGGCGGTCGGCATCACGGCGCGGAAGGTCCAGCCAACCAGGACTCGAATAGAAAGGGCGTGAGGACTCTGCTCACGATCTACGCCCTGGGCATTCCTCTGGGAATCGTCTACTTCATGGTGATCGGCCTCTCCCACCACTGACGATGAGGCGGTTCCTGCGCGAGAACTCCCTTGGCGTCGCCTTCGGCTTGCTCTTTCTGGCGGCTTTGATCGGACAGGCGATCGCCGGCCACATCGCTCACAACCAGGAAGAGCTGGCGCATGGCGGCGAAGCGATCTCGCTCGGCCGCTACTTGACCTCTTCCAGCTTCGGCCAAGCGGTGATGGAGAACTGGCAGTCCGAGTACCTGCAGTTCCTGCTCTTCCTGATGGCGACCGTCTGGCTCGTGCAGAAGGGCTCGCCGGAGTCCAAGCCGCTGGACGAAAAAGGAACGGAGTCAGACAAGGAACAGCTAATCGGCGAGCACGCCAGCGAGGACTCGCCCGCCCCCGCCAAGGCAGGCGGATGGCGGGCTGCGCTCCACGGCAATTCGATGCTCTTCGCGATGGCCTTGATCTTCTTCAGCTCATGGCTGGCCCAGTCCTTCACCGGCTGGACCGTTTACAACCAGGACCAAGTCGATCACCACCAACAGACGATCAGCTGGCTGAGCTACGTCGGCAATGCCGAGTTCTGGGAGGCGACGCTGCAGAACTGGCAGTCGGAGTTCCTCGCCGTCGGCTCCTTCGCGGTATTCGCGATCTACCTGCGCCAGCGCGGCTCGCCGGAGTCCAAGCCGGTCGGCGCCTCTCACGAGGCGACCGGGATGGAGGGGTAGCGCCGAAACGGCTCGCTAGCTCGACTTCTTGCCTCCCTCCCGACCTGCCGCGCGCTTCTGGGACTTACTGCCCCCGCTGCCCTTGCCGCTCTTTTCGCCGCCCTTCTTCGAAGATTCCGAGGAGTTGGCGATCGAGGCAGCGCGTTGCTTGCTCATCCCCTTCTTGCGCAGCCCTTCGTACTGCTTGTCGTTCTTGACGCTGGAACCGTGATCTTTGGCCATCTCTTCCTCTCCGCCGCTCGATGTCGCTCTGCCACGAAGCCCTTTTCTTCTACCCCTGACGGGAAAACCGAACCGGGGCGAGGCCACGCAGAAGACGGCGAAGAGGATCGCCGCGCAGCTCGTCGATCGACTCGACCACCTCGACCGCTCCCGCCTCGCGCAGCTCAGCCTCGGAGAAGCCGCCGGTAAGGACAGCAACGGTCGGGACACCGGCCGTCTCGGCAGCTTTCACGTCCCAGATCGAGTCGCCCACCATCACCGTCTTCCCCTCGTTTCCGGCCTTCTCCAGCGCGGCGTGGACCAGATCGGGATGCGGCTTGGTGCGCTCGACGTCGGCGGAAGTGGTCCAGCCGTCAACCAGCTCACGGGCATCGAGTAGATCGAGATAGTGCTCGACCTCCTCAGCCTTTGCTGAGGAGGCGAGGACCGTCGTGGCGCGGCCCTCGCACAGCTCTCGCAGAAGCTCCCGGGCACCGGCCATCGGCTGCACTTCCTCGATCAGCTCCTCGTAGGCTTCTCCCTCGGCGGCGCGGATCGCCTCGCCATCCACCCGCTCCCCCTCCTCGCCGATCAGCGCCCCGACCAGCTGGTCACCGCCCATGCCGATATGGCGGTGGATCTTCCAGAGCTGTACGCCATGGCCGTGCCGGCGCAGTGCCCGATGCCAGGCGATCGCGTGCTGGTAGTTGGTGTCGACAAGGGTTCCATCCACGTCGAGGAGGACGGTGATCGAAGCGCTCGTGGCAGTCATCGCCTTGAGCTACCCGGGCTTGGCTCGCACCCAAACGGGTACGTGCTGAGCATGCCGATGCGCTACCTGCACTTCTGCGCCCACGAGCAGTTCGGACCCGATGACCTCCTCCGCCAGGCGGTCGAGGCAGAGCAGGCCGGCTTTGACGGGATCGGCTGCAGCGACCATCTGCAGCCCTGGTGGGAGGGGGGCGAGTCGGGTAACGCCTGGGTCTGGCTTGGCGCCGCGGCGCAGGCGACCGAGCATGCCTTCTTCGGCACCGGCGTCACCCCGCCCGGTCCCCGCTACCACCCGGCCCTGATCGCCCAGGCCTGGGCGACGCTGGAGCTGATGTTCCCGGGACGGCCCTATCTCGGCTTCGGCTCCGGTGAGGCGCTGAACGAGGCGCCACTCGGACACGGCTGGCCCTCCGTCGGCGAGCAGATCGGGCGGATGGAGGAGGCGCTGGAGATGATCCGGGCGCTCTGGGACGGCAAGAAGCTGAGCGGCCAAGGTGATCACTTCGCCGCCGACGGCGCCTTCATCCACACCCTGCCCGAGGGACGGCGGCCGCCGATCTTTGTATCCGCCTTTGGCCCCCAAGCAGCTGCAGTTGCCGGGCGCCAGGGCGACGGCCTCTGGACCCTCGCTGACCCGGAAGCCGTACCGAAGATCCTCGACGCCTACCGCGGCGCCGCCTCCGACGCCGGACGCGAGCCGGGCGAGATCGTCCTGCAGGCCGCCTTCTCCTGGGCACCGGACGACGAGGCCGCGCTAGAGGGCGCCCGAGTCTGGAAGGGCGCCCAGCCGAAGGAGTTCTACAAGGAGGACTGGCACGACCCGAAGGCGATGTACGAGCACGGCGCCGAGCAGGTCTCAGACGAGGAACTGCGCGAAGCGATGATCATCTCCGCCGATCCCGAGAAGCACATCGAGCGGATCCGCCAGGTCGAAGAGATGGGCGCGACGACGGTGGCGCTGATGAACAATTCCGGCGCCGGCCCCCACGCCGCGATCGAACTCTACGGCCGCGAAGTGCTGCCTAAGCTCGGAGCGGCACACGCCGCCGCCTGAGGCTCATGGCCCAGGTGCGAATCGGCTGCTCGGGCTGGAGCTATGACGACTGGCGCGGCGGCCTCTACCCCGACGGCCTGCCGAAGCGGCGCTGGTTGGAGCGCTACGCCGAGGTTTTCGACACGGTCGAGATCAACGCGACCTTCTACCGCCTGCCGAAGCGCTCGACCGTCGAGAGCTGGGTCGAGCAGGTCCCCGGCGACTTCATCTTCGCGGTCAAGGCAAGCCGCTACCTGACCCACATGAAGCGCCTCCGCGAAATCACGGGCGCGGTCGCGCGCTTCTGGGAGCCGTTGGAGCCCCTGCGGCTTGGCCGTCGGTTGGGGCCGGTGCTGTGGCAGTTGCCGGAGAGCTTCCACCGTGACGACGACCTGCTTGCCTCGGCGCTCGCGGAGCTGCCCCCCGCCCGCCACTGCTTCGAGTTCCGTCATCCGAGTTGGTTCGCGGCGCCGGTACGGGAGCTGCTGGCGGAGCACGGAGCTTCGCTGGCGATCGGCGACGACAAGCGCCGGCCGCTACCCGTGGCCAAGCCGGCCGGCGAACTCGCCTACCTGCGCCTGCACTACGGCCACCGCGGTCGTGGCGGCAACTACTCCAAGGCAGAGCTCGACGGCTGGCGCCGCCGGATCGCCGCCTGGCGCTCGCGGCGGCCGGTCTTCGTCTACCTCAACAACGACTGGAAGGGCTACGCGCCCGCCAACGCGCGCCACCTGATCCGCGGCCTTTCGAGGGACGGAAAGGGATAGGCCGGGAAATGGCCGCCGAGACGACTTCCGCCGCCGAGTTCGTTCCCCCCAGCCGCTCGCTCGCCAAGCTCCGCCGTGCCGCCGAGGACTGCCGTGGCTGCCCGCTGTGGAGGGACGCCACGCAGACGGTCTTCGGTGCCGGTCCGAGGAAGGCGGAGCTGATGCTGGTCGGCGAGCAGCCCGGCGACCGTGAGGACGTCGAGGGCGAGCCCTTCGTCGGCCCGGCAGGGGGCGTTCTCGCCCGTGCCCTGGAGGCCGCCGAGGTCGATCCCGCCGGGGTCTACCTGACGAACGCCGTCAAGCACTTCAAGTGGCAAGCGCGGGGTAAGCGTCGCCTTCACCAGACTCCGCGGGCGGGGGAGGTCGAGGCGTGCAAGCCGTGGCTCGAGGCGGAGCTGGAGGCGGTGAAGCCGACCGCGCTGCTGGCGCTGGGAGCGACTGCCGCCAAGGCGCTCTACGGCCCCTCGGTCCGAGTCACCCGCGACCGCGGCCGGCTGATCGACTCGCCGCTGGCGCCGATCGCCGCCGTAACCCTGCACCCCTCGGCGATCCTGCGGCTGCGTGACCACGACGAGCGCGAGGATGCACTGACCAGCTTGGTGGACGACCTGCGCCTCGTCGCCGACGCGGCGGCAAAGCACTGAGCGGTTCAGGGAATAGCCTCCCGGGTAGCGAGAGCATCGTGAGCAGCTACTCAATCGTCCGCGCCGACGACGTCGAGAACCCCTATGCCGACGGCGAGGTGCCCGGAGAGTTCCGCAGCCTCAAGGAAGCACTCGGCGCAGAGCAGGTCGCGGTGACGCTGATTCGAGTGCCGCCGCACTCCGACTTCGAGCAGGGAACCGGCCACTTCCACGACGAGCTGGAGGAGATCTACATCGTCACCCGCGGCACCCTGACGATGCGCTTCGGGGAGGACATCGAGGAGGTCAAGGCGGGCTCGGTGGTCAGGGTCGCACCCGGCACCATCCGCTCGCACCGCAACGAGGGTGAGGAGCCAGTCGAACTGTGGGCCGTGTCGCGCAAGATCGAGGAGCAGGACGCGACCAAGATCGAGGACTTCTGGGAGGCCGGATGATCTTCGTCAGCTTTTGGCGCCTGCCACGGCGCGCTCGAGCTGGCCCTTGCTCATCTTCGAGCGACCTTCGATGCCGAGCTTCTTGGCGTCGTTGTAGAGCTGTTCGCGGGTGCGACCGCCAGGTCCGCTGCCCGAGCGCTTGCCACCGCGACTGCTGGCGGAGCTGCCGCGCTTTGAGCTGCGCGAAGCCGTTTCAGATTCGCCGAACCTTGCTTTTTCCTTATTGACGGAGCGCGCCGCGATCTCCTCGGCCCGATCCTCCGAGCGACCGGCTTCCTTCTCGCTCTTCTTGATGTGCTCGTATTGACGTGCTCGTTTGGTGCCTTTTTTCACTCCGCGAGGGGGCATGGGCCAGCTCCTTTCTGTTCAGCTAGCTCCTTTCTGTTCAGCTAGCCCATTACCCGACGCGGCGGGGAGCTAAGCGCCGGCCGAGGTCGCCTCGCGCTGTCCCTCGTGCACACCCTCGGCGAACTCCTCGACGATCTTCGCGTTGAAGGCATCGAGGTCGTCGGGTTTGCGGCTGCTCACCAGGCCCTGATCGACGTGAACTTCCTCGTCGACCCACTCGGCCCCGGCATTGCGCAGGTCCGTCTGCAGGCTGGGCCACGAGGTGAGGGTGCGGCCGTCGACGACGTCGGCGTTGATCAGGGTCCACGGTCCGTGACAGATCGCGCCGACCGGCTTGCCGGCCTCAAAGAAAGCGCGGACGAACTGCACCGCGTCGGTCTCGGTGCGCAGCTGATCGGGATTGGCGACGCCGCCGGGCAGCACGAGGCCGTCGTAGCTACCGGGGTCGGCATCGGCGACCGACCTGTCGGGCGTGAAGGTGTCGCCCTTGTCGAGGTGATTGAACGCCTGGATCTCGTCTTCTTCGGGTGCGAGCAGGTCGACCTCGGCGCCCGCCTCGCGCAATGCCGCAAGCGGGCTGGTCAGCTCGACCTGCTCGACCCCCTCGTTGGCGACGAGGATCGCAATCTTCTTGCCCTGCAACTGGTCGGACATCGGAACCTCCTTGGTCGGATTGAGCGGGGATGCCGCCGGCTTTGCTCCGTTACCCGCGGCGGCGTAAAGCACGCATCTCCGCGACCGTGCGGCGGACGGGATCGCTAGGGACGCTCGGTCAGGCCCATACGCAGCGCCATGCGATAGCGCCGCAGCGCCTCGGCCGCCAGTGCGTGGGATGAGTCGCAGGCGGGACAGGGATCGTCGTAGACGGCGATCAGCCCGGCGGTGGTCGCGACGAAGAGGCGCCCGCCGGCGAAGGCGAGGCCCTTGGCGGCCCCAGGCAGGTCCGACCAGTCCGGCCCTGCTCCAAGTTCTGCCCCAAGGCCGCGCACGAGGACCTCGCCGCTCTCGAGGCCGAGCGCCATCAGCCGATCGTCGCTCGAGAACGCGCCGGCCACCGCCCGGTAGCGCCCGCCGTCGGCAAGAACCGAGTCCCAGCGCCAGTCATCGCCCTCGCGGACGCCGGCGAAGAGGGTGAAGGGCCCGCCGGCCCCAAGCCCCCCGAGCAGAGCGCGGGCACCGCTCTCCGAAGCCGCGACGGCGAACATCGCCTCCCCCGGCTCGCCTTCAGCGACCACCTCGGTGGTCCCGTCGCTGTGCGTGAGGACGCCCTGCCCGCGGGCGGACCCGACCAGCAACTCGCCGCCGGGCAGGGAAGCCATCCGCATCGGGCCGTTCTCGATGGGGATGTTGCCGGTCCGCCGCACCGTGCGCACATCGAAGACACGAACCGAGGTGTCGGTGCAGGCGACGTAGAGGCTGCCCCCGTCACGGGAATAGGCGACATCGGCGACGAGGCAGTCGGCGGGGCGCCAGGAGCGTTCTCGGCCGCTTTTCAGGTCGTAGACGACGACTCCGGTGTCGCTGGACATCGCGATTTCGTCGCCGAAGAAATCGGTCCCCCTCACCTCACGGGCCGAGGTGGTCACGATCCGGGCGGGCCCGCCCGGAGCCAGGATCGCCAGCCGTCCCTGAGCGTCGACGCCGACCAGGCGGCGGCCGTCCGGGGCGGCCGCGAGCTTGACGAACTCGAGGCCGGGCCGGTCGAGCAGGATGCGGGCGCTGCGCCACGGCCAGGCGCTGACCCGGGAGCCCTCCGAAAGCGCCCAGACCCGGCTTCCGTCCGCGGACCACCGCAGCGCCCGCACCGCTCCCCGGCCACCTCCCAGCCACCCCATGCGAATCCCGGATTCGACCGTGTAGACGCCCACCGTGTCGCCTTCAGCGGCCGCGAGGAGACGGCCATCGGGAGAGAAGGCCAGAGCACCCGTCGGCCCGCCCGTCCAGAGCCGCGCGATCAACTCGCCACCCGGGCGACTGACGTCGACCCGTCCGTCCACACTCCGCCCCACCGCTTCCAGCGCCCCGTCCACAGACAGCGCCCGCGGTGCCGTGCCGGCGAGCTGCGGCTCCAGGCCGTAGGCGGAGCCGCCGGAGCGCAGACGCCGGGAGAAATCCGGGACCCGGACGTTTACCGCACGTTGCAGAGCCTCGGTCGCGATGTAGCCATCGGAGCGATTGGCGACCCGCCCGGCGCCGCTTCGCAGCGCCCCGTACACGTCCACTTCGGCTTCGAGTCGGGAGAAGAGGGCCGCGGAAAAGAGCAGTTCGGTGCGGTCGAGTTCTCTCAGTTCCGCATCCCTGACCTTGGAGAGGCTGCTGATCACCAAGATCGAGATGGCGATCACGGTCAGGCCAAGCAAGGCAAAGACCCGGCGGCGGCGGTTGCGGCGGCGAGCGGCGCGGAGGAAGTCGGCAGTTACCGGAGGCAGCTGCCGCGGGCAGGCGCTCGCGGCGCCGCGCAGCCGGCGCAGGGGTCGCCGCCCAGGCAGAGCGGCGCGCGGACGGCCATGGCGATCCCAGGTCCGCGCCCGAACCAGCAGCTCGGTGCGGTCGCTCTCGTCGTCGGCCCCGGCACGGCCGAGGGCGGCGGCGATATCCCTGACCGCGCCGGCCGGGTTGCCCTCGTCGACCACGACCGCGAGGGTCTCCTTGCCCAGCTCGGCAGCGGCGGCGGACTCCAGCGCGCACGCCTGCGAGGCCGCCTGATGGGAGGAGTGGAACTCGACGAAGACGTCGGCGGCGGCGATCGCGTCGCGCACGTCGGCCAGCCAGGGAAAGGAGACGGGGATGTCGCGCCGGTCGACCCAGACCTCGCGACCCGTTCGTTCGAGCTCCTCGACCACGCGCTCGACGAAGTCGGCATCGCGTCGCGCGTATGAGATGAAAGCGTGGTGCATCGTTCAGCGCGGATCGGGAGGAAGCCGGCAGGCGGTGAGCGCAAGCGCCTGCTCCGTCTCCCCGGCCATGAAGTCGAGGGCATCGCTCGGGTAGCAGCCCCAGAAGCGATCCCGGGCCTGGGCGATCGCAACCCGAATGTCCTGACAGGCGTCGCAGGAGCGAGGACGCCACCAGAAGCCGTTCGCCGTCCCGACCAGCAGCCGCCCAGCCCCTCGCGCCCAGCCCACCTGGCGAATTGCGCCGCCGCCGGGGACCTTCCAGGAGACGGTTTTGCTCAGGCTGGTGCGGCGCAGATCGAACTCGGCCAGCTCGCCACGACTGGTGCCGGCCACGATCGAGTAACTGTCGCGCGTGCTCAGGGCGACGGCTTCCACCCTGCCCGAACCGACTGGCAGGGCGTATTCGCTGATGCTGTCGCCGTCGGTGACTTTGACCGTGAGCATGCCGTCGCGGCCACCGCGAATGACCAGTCCGGGGCGTCCGAGGAACGGGCTCCCCCGCAGCCCCCGACCCGGCGGTCGCCGGCGCAGCGGCTTCTGGTCAGTGGTCGACCACAGCTCGGTGACCCAGCCGTTGGTGCAGGCAAGCAGCTCGCCCGACGGGGTCGCGCGGACCGAGTGGACGGCGACGCTGACTGGGCAGAGAGGGCCGAGATCGGTGCCGGTCGCGAGCTCGGTCATCTCCAGGGGCGTTCCCCAGCCTCCCGAGGCGAGAACGCCCCCGGGGAGCACCCGCAACACCCCGGCCCCGGATCCTTCCTTGCCCAGCGGCCGCCAGTCGGCGCCGGCCCGGCTCACGAGCAGCCGGTCATCAGCGTTGACGACGACCTCGCCGGCAGGCCCCACCGCGCCCCGTTCGATCGCCCCGGCCCCGGATACCTTGCGGACCACGGTCCCGCTGACGGCGTCGATTACCTCCACCGCTCCCGGCCCGGCGGCCACCAGCGCCAGCGCCCGGCCACCTCGGCCGGTCACGAGGTCGAGCACATCTCCCGTGACAGGCACCCTGCCGACATCGCTGCCATCGGCGGCGACGCTGACCAAGCCCTGCGCGCCCGCGACGACGAAGCGGGAGCGCTGCGGATCGAAGGCGATCGCGGTTGCCTCGACGGGAAGGGAGCGGCGGGTCAACCGCCACGGCGCAACCCGCGCCAGCCCGATTCGGCGTCCGTCGACGACAGCCAGCAGCCGCCCATCCGCCGAGGCGGCGATCTCCGGCCGCTCCTCGCCCAAACCGATCTCACGCTGCCAGCGGGCGGCGCCGGTGCGAGCATCCCAGAGCCCGACCTGCCCGGAAGCGTCGACGGTGTACACGGAGTCGCCCCCGCGCACCGGCACGGCGTCGAGCAGGCCGGCGGTCTCCTCGACCCCGAGGACGCCGGCGCTCCAGGGCGAGGAGAGGCTGTCGAGCAGGACGCGCGTCGCCATTTCATACGCAACCGGACGCCCCTGGATCAGGGTTGCCGCGGCGACCATGGCACCGCGATCAGGCCTGCCCTCGTGCTGCTTGGCGCCGTAGACCATCACGGCGAGGTGGCTGTTGGCGACGTTGGCCTTGCGGTCGATCACGAGGCCGCCGAAGAGGAACGCCACCAAGGCGAGCGCGCCGCCGCGGCGGACCCAGCGCCAGCGGCGCTTCCGGCGAACACGCCGCGTCTCGACATCGGAGGCGGCGACAAACTGCTTCGTCTCCGTGCTCGCCCTGCTCAGTACGTCGTCGCCGGCCACCCGCAGGTGCTCGGCGGCTCGGCGCACGCGGCGACGGTTGTCGATCAGCAGAGCGGCGTCGCGATCACCGTCGACCCAGGCCTGCGCTTCGGCCTCGAGCTCCCGGTGGAACTGGAGCAGATCGAAGTCATAGCTGAGGGCGGTGAAGACAGCCGTGGAGGCGGCCGCCGCGGTGACGCCAGCCACCTCACCGTCCTTCGCCGGCCAGCGCACCCAGTTGAGCGAGCGCAGCGGCTCCGGCACCTCGGCGTCCGGCACCCCCTCGACCACGACCGGGATCAGGCGCGCCGACGACACAGCTGCCAGCGAGGCCCGCCAGGCATCCTCGGCGGCCGCCCCCGGCCCCTGTACGACGATGACGGCAGCGAAAGCGTTCTCGCCGTCGAGTGCGAAGCGCTGCAGGCGCACGCCGAGCACGGCCAGATCTGCCTCCAGGCGCTCGGCGACCGCGCGGTCGGACTCGGAGGCGAGAACGGCGGCGCGCGGCGGCGCCTCGCTCATCGCCGCCTCCGCAGGACCTCGACCGCATCGGCCACCCAGTCGACCGGCTGCCCGAGCCGGGACAGGGCCGGGCTCAGCGACTCGAGGTTGGCGGCGGTGGTCGCGGTCATCCAATCGTCGGGGCCGAGCTCGACCGCAGCGCTGAGTGCCCGCCGACCGTCCATCTCACGGCCGCGGAGCGCCGAGATCTCGATGATCGCCGCGAGCGTCCAGTAATCGCGCGCGCCGAGGCCGCCGTGACGGGCGACGGCGAAGCTGACTACCGGAGCCAGCTCCTCGATTCGCTCGATGTCCTCGGGACGGCACCGGCAGGCCAAAAGGGTCAGCAGGTTGACGCCGGGGTAGTAGTCGCGGGGGTCGGTCTCGAAGCCGCGTGTGTAGGCGGCGATCGCCGCGTCGAGCGCGGCCGCCGCGCCCGGGTCGGCGGCCGCCTGCTTCTCGCGCCAGCGGTCCTTGTGGCAGCGGCCGAGGATCCCCAGCGCCTCCGAGCTCTCCCCGTCCCGCTCGAGCAGCTCTTCCAGCAGCTCGATCGCGCGCGCTCGATCACCGCGGCTGTTACGGCGATTGAGCGCCAGCGCGAGCTGCTCGCGGGTGTCCGCGGCGGCGGCGATCACGCCCGGCAGCGACTCGGCGATCCTGATCATCTCGTCCCAGGACTCGAGCGAGCGATGGGCCAGCATCAGGGAGACGAAGAGCTCGTCGTCGCCGTCCGGCAGCGCCGCGATCCGCGCCTCGATCTCGGCCAGCTCGCGCAGAGCCTCGTCGCGGTTCGTCGTGGAGGCCCTGACGCGGTAGGCGCGGGCGACCAGCTCCGAGGTCCAAAGCGCGCGCTCGCGAAAGGTCTCGGTTGCGCGCGGCGACATCACCACGCCGGGGTACTCGTCGAGGAGCTGGAAAAGCGGCGAGTCCGTCGTCTTCCCGGCCAGCGCCGTCCGCAGCTGCTCGGTCAGCGCCGTCCGCAGGCCGGGGGCATCTGCAAGCGCCCCGTCCTCGTCCAGCTCGTAGAGAGTGGTGCGCAAGGGAGCGACGTCGACCGGCCGCTCCTGTCCCTTGGCGCAGATCAGGACGGTTGCCCATGGTCGCGCCGCGTGCCGCACCCCCAACTCGTAGAAAACGTTCGGGTTTGCGAAGGTAAGGTCGGCCACCACCACCTCGGCCAGCAGCAGCCGCTCGTACATCGGCCGGTGTATGAACCCACCCAGCATCTCCTCGTCGGCCCGGATGACACCGAGTCCCGCCTCCTCGGCCGCTGGCCGTACACAGGTCGCGTACAGTGCGTCGAAGTCCACCGTAAGGTGCGCGGACGGTTCCCCCTTCACGCCAAAGGGCATTGCGACGAACAGCAGCGGCTTCGCCGGATCGACTTCCCCCACGATTCGCACTGTATGGGTTTGAGGTACGGGTGGATTACCGGCAGGAGAGATCGGCGGGCGGATCGGCTCCGACGAACGTGTTCCATTCCGCCACGGTCAGGTCGCGGCCGGAGGCGTCGCAGACGCTGTCCACAAGCGCCGTGTCGGAGAGGTCGCGCCGGACTATCTCACCGTCGTAGCTCGGAGTCTCCGAAAGCACGAACAAGGTGTCGCCGTCGGGCGAGAACGCTAAGCCACTCCTGAAGAAAGATGATCTGCCCGGGGTCTGGAAGGCCCCCAGTCGCACCCCAGTTCCGAGGTCGGCGAGGCCCACCGTGCCGTCCTCACCGGAGCGGGCCAGCAGCGTACCGTCGCGGTTCGCGGCCATCAACGCAGATCCGCCGCTGCCGGGAAGCATTCGCTGCAGCTCGGTGCCGGTCTCGTTCCAGACCTGGACGCTGCCTCCCTCCTCTTGGACCAGCAGCCGGTTCCCGGCAAACGCAACCGCCGGAAACCCGCCGACGTCGATGCTCCCGAGCAGCTTCCGGTCGGTGAGCCTTTCGACTCTGACGACACCGTCGTCGGCCATCGCGAGCAGGCCTAAGGACGGGCTGAGTGCCGCCGAGTCCGCTTCTTCGTCTTGGTAGGACTGGATCGCCGGGCCGGGCGAGAACTCGCGCTCCGCGCCGGTGGCAATGTCCTGCCAGTAGACCCCGCCTGCCCGGTCGACGACGATCGCGGTCTCGCCGTCGGGCGCCGTCGCCTCCGTCAGCTCATAGCCCGATCCCTGCCCCGCCGTCCAGGCGTGCACGTCGCCGGACGGAGAGAGGGCGGGCAGCGGCGGATCGGCTCCTCCCGCGGTCGCCCATACCGGGAACGCGACCGACTCGCTGGCCCCGTCCCAGACCGGATTGCCGTAGAGAAAGTCCGTTTCCGACGGCGGCAGCAACTCACGCTCGGCGTCTCCGGCCAGCGACTGGACGGAGCCAAACCAGCCGGCTCCATCGGTCACGGCGAGGCGCTTCCCGTCGGGAGAGATCGAGAGCGTGGGCGGCCCACATGCTTCGCAGCCCCGCTCCAGCGGCACCGTTTCGGCAACGGCGAGCCGGTCCAGCTGCTCCAGGTCCCAGACCCCGACCTCCTGCCCAGAGACGGTGAGCAGGTGAGTGGCGTCGGCGAACTCGACCAAGCCGGGGGTCTGGCCGGTGAGGGTCACGGGCCGGCTCGACGGGTCCAGCGCTGCGGCGGCCTCGGCGGCGGCGAGACCGTCGTCGCCGGCAACTTCCGCGACGTAGATCTCGCCAGGGCCGGCCACCGCGACCTTGCCCCCGTCCGGACTGAGCGCCAGCGCCGTCTGCTGGGGCAGCGGCGCTTCGGCGGTTGCGTCGGGATCTTCAGCCGAGGCGCTGCCGGTCGTGCGCCAGACCTGGATCAGCGGGTTGCCGTTCGTCTTCGTGAAGAAGCGCCCATCCGCCGAGATCGCGGTCGCGAACTCGTGGGCGCCCAAGCCGACGGTCCCGCTTTCGCCGGACCAGTCCGAGAACCGCTTCCATTCCCAGCTGCCGCCGCCGACGAAAAGGAGCCGGCTGTCGGACGGGACCACGATCGAGCCAAAAAGGCTGCCAAAGCCCGCATCCCAGTGGACCGTGCGCGCGGAGAGGTCGTCGACTGCGGCGACGGTGATCGAGTCAGACGCTTCGTAGCCCGGTGGGTAGGCCTGGTAGACGACGGTCTCGCCCGAAGGCGAGAGACCCACCATGTCGCTGTGCGATCCAGTCGGGACCGGTAGTTGCACAGGGTCTTCGCCGTCGCGCCAGAGCAGAGCCTTCGCACCGTCCGCGGCGGCGATGATGGAGCCGTCGTCGCTGATCGCGACGCTGCCCACACCGCGACCGAACCGGCCGAGCTCCGTCGGGACTCCGGAGCCGTCCCGCCAGAGCAGCACGCGGCCGTCCTCGAGCCCGGCCACGACGCTGTCGCCGTCGCCGCTGCCGGTCAGAGCTTCGACCTCGCCGCCGGCATCGAGGAAGCGCACGAGGCTGGAGCTGCTCGTCGCCGCGTTGAAAAGGGCGGCGCGCGTCTGCGGATTCGCGTCGGTGCGGAAGGCCTGGGCGGCGAGGAGCATCGCCGTGTCGAGGTTGGTCTCGGCCACCGCTTCGGAGGTCGAGGCGATCTGCCTCGAAAGGGCACGCTCAGCCTCGTCGACGGCGACACCCCGCTGGTGAAGCGCGATCAGGCCGCCGGCAACCGCGGCAATCAGCAGCAACGAAAGCCCTGCGATGACTCCGCGCACCCACCGCAGCGTGCGCTTCCGCTCGCGCTCGGCGACTCCGACCAGGTCTTCCTTCGATAGACCGCGCAGCGGCATCGCGATGTCGACGACGGCCTCGTCCAGCCCCCGGTCCGACACACCCGGATCGCCGCCTTCAGGGCTCGGCACGGTGACCCAGTGGGGCTCTTCCTCGAACGCACCCATCAGCGCCGGCGGCAAGGCGGTGGAGATCGTGGGGTCGAAGTCGTTCCTCGCTTGATCCCACTCGAGGTGACCCTCGGCGAGAACGATCAGCAGACGACCGGCTGAGCGATGCTCCAACCACCAGCGGATCTCCCTGTCCACCCACCTCGAACCGACGGCCTTCGGGGAGGTGACGAGCACGAACCACTCCGAATCCCCCAGCGCCCGCTCAATCGTCGCCCACAGCTTCGGATCCGCCGAAAGGCTGTTGGTATCGAGAAAGAGCCTCAGAGCCCGCGTCCGGTACCACGGCTTCCCGAACCTCTCCACCCCCGACTGCAGCCGCCGAGCCACCCCCCGCTCTTCCCCGTGACCGTAGGAGACAAAGGCGTCGTAGCGCGACGTCAACACACACCTGCAGATCGACCGCTCACGGGCGGCAGCCTATTGCCGCACTGGAAACCCCTGCGTAGGGTCGCCGCGTCACTCAACTCGACCGACGGGGCGCCGCAGCTTGCCGCGCTCGCCTCGGGGTAGTAGTGAGGTCGATGACGGCCTCCTACCGGGAACGTCCCGCCATGGTCGCGTTCGCCGCGATCGCGTTGGCGACCCTGGTGCTGGTCGCCGCGACGAGCCTTCACGACGTGGCGCAGACGGGGCTCAACGGCCTCACCCTGGGCACCATCTATGCGCTCGGCGCGGTCGGGCTGACCCTGGTCTACGGGATCCTGCGGCTGGTCAACTTCGCCCACGGCGACTTCCTCACCTTCGGCGCCTACATGGCCTACCTGGTCAACGTCACCTGGGGGCTGCCGCTGGCCGCGGCGATCCTCTTCGGGATGGTCGCGACGGCGCTGCTCGGCCTGCTCTCCGAGCGCCTGATGTGGGGGCCGATGCGGAACAAGGGCGCCGGCTGGCTGCAGTTGCTGCTGATGACGATCGGCCTCGCCTTCGTGATCCGCTCGGCGGTCCAGTGGTTCTGGGGAAACGAGATCCGCACCCTGGACGTCAACGTCACCGACAGCGTCAGCTTCCTCGGCCTGCGGATCGGCGAGACCGAGTTGATGGTCGTCGTCGTCGGCATCGCGGTACTCGTCGCGGTCGGGCTGACGGTGCGCTTCAGCCTGCTCGGCAAGCGGATGCGGGCGCTCTCCGACAACCTCGCCCTGGCCGAGACCGCCGGCATCAACACCCGCCGGGTGATCCTCCTCACCTGGCTCTTCGCCGGCGCCCTCGCCGGGCTCGCCGGGGTGCTCTCCGGGGCGCTCACCAACCTGCGACCGGAGCTCGGCTTCGAGCTGCTGCTGCCGATCTTCGCCGCAGTCATCCTCGGCGGCATCGGCAACCCCTTCGGCGCCCTCACGGCGGGGCTGGTACTGGGGGTCGTGATCGAGCTCTCGACCCTCGTCGTCGAGCCGCGCTGGAAGCTGACCTTCGGCTTCCTGGCGCTGATCATCGCCCTGGTGATCCGCCCCCAGGGGATCTTCGGGCAGGCGAGGGCGGTATGAGCGCGCCGCTGGCTGTCACCTTCGAGGCCTTCACCAACCTCGGCTTCTGGAGCGGGGTGCTCGTCATCGCCGGCATCTACGCCGTCGTCACCCTCGGCCTCCAGCTCAACGTCGGCTTCACCGGGATCGTCAACTTCGGCCAGGCGGGATTCATGGCGGTCGGCGGCTACTCGATGGCGATCCTGGTGCTCGAGGCCGGCCTCTCCTTCTGGCTGGCGCTGCCGCTTGCGGTGCTGATCACGATGGGGTTCGGGGTGCTGATCGGGCTGCCGTCGCTGCGCCTGCGGGCCGACTACTTCGCGATCGTCACTCTGGCGATGGCCGAGGTGGTCCGCCTCGTCGCCCAGAACGCCCGCGGCCTCACCGGTGGCAACAAAGGCCTCTACTGCGAGTTCGAAGGCGTCAACCAAACCTGTTTCGACGACTCCTGGCGCTCGGTCTCCGACTGGATGCTCGGCGTTGTCGACAACTTCTGGGCCGATCCGGAGCCGCTGCTGCCGCTGCTGCTCGTTATCTGGGTCACGGTCGCGATCGGCGTCGTCGCCCTCACCTACCTGCAGGGGACCCCCTGGGGCCGGGTGCTGCGGGCGATCCGCGAGGACGAGGACGCGACTCGTGCGCTCGGCAAGAACACCCTCCTCCACAAGCTCCAGTCGCTGGCGATCTCCGCCCTGCTTGGCGCTTTCGCCGGCTTCTTCCTCGCCCTCTTCCTGGCGACGATCCACCCCGACGACTACGAGCCCATCGTCACCTTCTTCGCCTTCGGGGTGCTGGTCCTCGGCGGCCTCGCCAGCTACAGGGGCGTCGTCATCGGCGCGATCCTGCTCTGGACCCTGCTCGAAGGGACCCGCTTCGTCGAGCTGCCGATCAGCGAGGAGAGGACGGCGGCGCTGCGCTTCGCGATCGTCGGCGCGGTCCTGATCGGGCTGATGGCGTTCCGGCCGCAGGGCCTGCTCGGCAAGCGCGAGGAGATGGTCCTCGGTGACTGAGCTGCTCGAGGTCGAGGGCGTGGTCAAGCGCTTCGGCGGCATCCAGGCGATCGACGGCGCCGGCTTCGAGGTCGCCGAGGGCTCGATGACGGCGCTGATCGGGCCCAACGGCGCCGGCAAGACGACCCTCTTCAACGCGATCACCGGCTTTCAGCGT
>DASYLY010000080.1:0-17311 GCA_036009365.1 Solirubrobacterales bacterium | reverse complement strand
TTCGGCTCCAGCATCTGGTCGTAGAGGCGGCGGACGACCGGCGCCATCTTGATCGAGACCCGGCCCGAGAGGATGATCAGGTCGGCCTGGCGCGGCGAGGCCCGCAGCGCCTCGGCGCCGAAGCGGGCGAGGTCGTAGCGGGCGGTGACGACCGAGATCGGCGCCTCGATCGCGCAGCAGGCGAGGCCGAAGGTGAGCGGGAAGATCGAGTTCGACCGGGCCCAGTTCTGCAGGTCCTTCAGTTTCGTCGTGACGACGCGCTCTTCGACGTAGCGCTCGAGGTCCTCGCCCTCGAGGTCGCCACGCAGCATCTGGCGGGCGGTCAGCTGCTTGGAACGGAGGTCACCGGGGGGGACAGTGCGGCGCTCTACTTCCAATTCAGGGCCCCCTTGCGCCAGACGTAGACGAAGGCGATCATCAGCAGCACCACGAAGGTGATCAGCTCGCCGAGCACGAAGACGCTGTCGGCTCCCTTCATGATCACCCCGACCGGGTAGAGAAAGACCACCTCGATGTCGAAGAGGATGAACAGCATCGCGATCAGGTAGAAGCTGACGCCGAAGCGGAAGTTCTTGTGCGCCTCGACCGGGATCCCTGACTCGTATGGCTCCGCCTGCCGCCTGCTCGAGCTCGTCTCCTGCGCCGGCTTCTTCGGGCCGATCAGGTGGTTGAGCATCGCGAAGAGGCCGCCGACGGTTATCCCGAGCACCGCGAAGACGAGGATGGGGAGGTAGCTCTTCAGCACTGAGTGGTCTGGGGTCAGGAGGGGGCCGCGCGGAGGTGCGCCTGCCGCCCGTAGCCGTTGTTATACAACCACATTGTGACAACTTGCTACATAGTGATTTTCCGCATCAGCAAGCGGAATCCCGACCCTTTTGGGAGGATTTAGGCGATGATCGAGGCCCATATCGTCGTCGGCTCCGCGCTGATCGTCCTCAACCTCGCGGCTGGCCTCGTCGGCGGCATCGCCTGGTTCCGCGACAGCCCCTCGGTCCGCTTCTGGTACCTGCTGCGGGCGGCTCAGGTCTCGGTCTTCCTGCAAGCCCTGCTCGGTGGCCTGCTCGTCTTCACCAACCACGAACCGCCGGACGACCTTCACTACCTCTACGGGATCCTGCCCCTCTTCGTCTCCTTCCTCGCCGAGGGCGCCCGCGCCGGCGCCGCCCAGCGCGAGATCGGCGAAGCCGACTTCGAATCCCTCCCCGCCGACACCCAGCAGACCGTCGCCCTCGCCATCGTCCGCCGCGAGATGGGGATCATGGCCGTCAGCTGCGGCGTCATCCTCTTCCTCGGCCTCCGCGCCGCCGGCACCAGCGGCCTTTTCTGACACCGCCGCACCGTTTGCCCCCTATACGGAGGTCAATGGTGCGGCGGTCCTGCCGACCGGTCGATCGCGATCTGGATCGCGGCGATCGCGGCGAACAGGGCGCCGGTGATCAGGTGGAAGATCCCGTCCGAGGTGTTGTTGGGGAAGGTGAAGACGTATGCAGGCTGGGTCTCGAAGAGCGCCCAGATGCCAGTCGCGATCAGCGCCGCGGCCGCGTAGAGCGCGTAGTAGACCGCCCACTTCGGCCGCAATGCGAAGTAGAAGGCTGGACCGAACAGCAGTAGCCCGGAGAGTGCGTGGACGCCGTTGAAGTCGACGCCGAGCACCCGCTCCGTCGGCGCGTTCTCGCCGAACGAGAAGTTCGGTTCGGCGATAAAGCCGGCCAGCGCCCAGAGCAACTGCAGCGAGGCGAGGATCAGGACCGCCCACTGGGCGAAGGTCCACCGCTCCCGGGTTGCCGTGGCCGCCTCCATGCCGCTGGTCAGGCTACTCCGCCCGCGTCTTACTTGGGGGCGATCCGAAAGGCCGGATGGTCCGGGGCGATCCGTCGCAACTCCTGGTCGGACGAGTCGGGGCCGACGCCGTCGAAGAAGGCGCCGACCTCCCACTTCCACTTCGCCAGGTAGGCCCGGAGCAGGGGTGGGCGCTCGGCCTCGGGAACCTCGGTCGCGGTGAACTCCTCGACCCGCCGTCCGCGGACTAGGCGACCGCCGCCGCTGACGCGCATGTTCCGCACCCACTGCGAGTTGCCACGCGGGGAGACCAGGTAGCGGTCGCCGTCGAACTCGAGCGGGTTGACCGGCGTCTGCCGCCACTCGCCGCTCTTGCGCCCCTGCACTTCCAGCACCCGCGAGCCGGCGATGCTGACTCCCAGCCGGGTCAAGCTGGCGACGATCCGGTTGAAGACGTTCCTGGTGAACCAGCCCGGCTCCTGGAAGCGAGCCCCTTCGGCGCTCATGCCCCGATTGTCGCAGCAGCTCCTGGGATCGGAATAGGCTGCGGCCATGATCGATCACGTCAGCATCGAGGTGAGCGACTTCGCGCGCAGCAAGACTTTCTACAAAGCGGCCCTGGAGCCGCTCGGCATCCGCCTGCTGATGGAGTTTGAGAGCAACGCCGGCTTTGGCAAGGAGACAGAGCAGGGCCCTAAGCCCTTCTTTTGGGTCGACTTCCGCGGCCGCCCCGCCGTCAGCGGCGCCCACGTCGCTTTCGGCGTCCGCACCACCGAGCAGGTCGACGCTTTCCATGCCGCTGCCCTCGCCGCCGGGGGCACCGACAACGGCGCCCCCGGCCTGCGGCCGATTTACCACCCCGGTTACTACGGCGCCTTCGTCCTCGACCCCGATGGGAACAACATCGAGGCCGTCTGTCACCGCGCGGCGCAGTAGCCCCAGGGGAGAGATTCGGGTTCTCAGTTCTTAGACGCGCATGGCGGCTACTCAAGAGCGACCATTGGCTACCATATGGCCGATGACGCGAACTCAGACGCTCGTCCAGCTCAATGAGGCCTTGCTACGGCGGCTCGACGAGCGGGCGGCCCGCGAGGGCCGATCGCGCTCGGCCCTGATCCGCGAGGCGATCGAGGCGTACATGAAGGACGAGGCGCGAGACGAGATCACCCGCCAGATCATCGAGGGCTACGAACGGATTCCGGAGACGGCCGAGGAGCTGGCCATCGCGGAACGAGAAACGCGGGAAGCGATCAGAGAAGAGCCATGGTGAGTCGAGGCGACATCTGCTGGTGCGAGACGGTGGAGGAGGGACGGCGCCCGGCGCTTGTTTTGACTCGCGCTGAGGCCATCCCCGTGATGAGCAAGGTCACGGTGGCTTTCCTGACTCGGACGATCCGCAACATCCCCACCGAGGTTCGGCTCGACTCGGGTGACGGAATGCCAGAGGAATGTGTCGTTGCCCTTGACAACGTTCGAAATATCTCGCAGGCCTTACTCGGGGAGCACGTCACCAGTCTCTCCGGCGCCCGCATGCACGAGGTCTGCCGGGCACTCGCGATCGCCACCGGCTGCGACTGAGCTCAGCCCAGCGGCCGGTACTCGCCTTCGTGAAAGACGAGCGGCTCGCCCTCGCTCGTCTCCAGGTCGCGGACCGCGCCGGTGACGATCACGTGGTCGCCGGCGGCGAGGACGTCGCGCAGGTCGCAGGCGAGCCAGAGCAGGGCATCGTCGATCGCCGGCACGCCGTCGCGGTCCGACCAGGCGACGCCGGTCCACTTCTCCGCCACCGGCGCCTTGGTCGCGAAGGCGCGGGCGATCTCCTCCTGACCCGCGTGCAGGACGCTGACGCCGAAGCTGTCGGCCGCCTGCACCGCCCGCAGGGTGCGGGAGCCGCGGTCGAGGCAGGCCAGCATCAGCATCGGCTCGATCGAGAGCGAGCAGACCGCATTGGCGGTCGCTCCTGCGGGTCCGTCGGGCCCAGTTGCGGAGACGATCGTGACCCCGGTTGGCAGGGCCGCCAACGCGGTGCGGAAACGGGCTGGGTCGGGCAGTGGCATCGTCAGAAGATCGGGATCGGCTCTAGACAATATGATGCGCGCCGCATGCGCCCTGCACTGATCGTCGCGATGGTTGCCGCCGCCCTCGGCCTCTCCGCCTGCGGCTTCGGCGAGGAGGGGATCTCTGTCTCCAAGGACAGCCCCGACCACGACGGTGCTGTCCTCTTCTCCACCCACTGCTCCGGCTGTCACACGCTCAGTGCCGCCGGCGCGCAGGGAAGCGGAAACCGCGGCGGGCGCACGCAGGGCCCGGACCTCAACCAGCGAACCGAGACCTATGAGGACGCTCTCTTCGCGATCCAGAACGGTGGCTTCTCTGGGGCGATCATGCCCCAGAACATCGTCGTCGGCGCCGAAGCCGAAGCCGTCGCCCGCTTCGTCGCTGAGTACGCCGGCGAAGAAGCGGAATCCTCGCCGCGACCCGGCGAAGAGCCCGCGCCCTAGCGCGGAGGCGACATGCTCGACCTGAAGCTGATCCGCTCCGATCCTGAGCGGGTCAAGACGGCGTTGGCGCGCCGGGGCGCCGCCGAGCAGGTCGACGAGTTGCTGGCGCTCGATGCCCGCCGTCGCGAGCTGCTGCCAGAGGTCGAGAGCGCCCAGGCCGAGCGCAAGACGCTCTCGAAGCAGATTGGCGAGGCGAAGCAGGCCGGCGGCGACGCAGCCGAGCTGATGGCGGCCGTACAGAGCTTGAAGGACCAGATCGAGACCGGCAAGGCCGAGCTGGCGAAGGTCGAGGCCGATCTCGACCGCGTCGCCGTCTCCCTGCCGAACCTCCCCGATCCCGACGCCCCGGAAGGGATGACCGAGGAGGACGCGGTCACCCTGCGTGAGGTCGGCGTGCCGCCCAGCTTCGACTTCGAGCCCAGGGACCACCTCGAGATCGCCGGCGAGCTGGGCCTGATCGACATGGAGGCGGGCGCCCGCCTCTCCGGCTCCCGCTTCGCCTACCTGAAGGGCGACCTGGTGCTGTTGGAGCTGGCCCTGGTCCGCTTCGCCATCGACGTCGCCCGCGAGCAGGGGCACGAGCCGGTGGTGCCGCCGGTGCTGGTCCGCGAAGAGGCGCTGGTCGGGACCGGCTTCCTGCCCGGCGACCGCGACCAGATCTATGAGATCCCCAAGGACGAGCTGTTCCTCACCGGCACCTCCGAGGTGGCGCTGGCCGCGATGCACGCCGGCCAGATCCTCGAGCCCGACTCGCTGCCGATCCGCTACAGCGGCTTCTCGACCTGCTTCCGTCGCGAGGCCGGCGCCGCCGGCCGCGACACCCGCGGCGTCTTCCGCGTCCATCAGTTCGACAAGGTGGAGATGTTCTCGTTCGTCGAGCCCTCCGAGTCGGCGGCCGAGCACGAGCGGCTGCTGGCGATCGAGGAGAGCATCCTCGGCGCCCTCGAGATTCCCTACCGCGTCGTCAACGTAGCCGCCGGCGATCTCGGCGCCCCGGCGGCGAAGAAGTACGACTGCGAGGCCTGGATCCCGAGCCAGAAGCGCTACCGCGAGCTGACCTCGTGCTCGAACACGACCGACTACCAGGCCCGCCGCCTCGGTTGTAGGTATCGGCCGGCGGATGGCGAAGCCCCCCAGGTGGTGCACACGCTGAACGGCACCGCAGTCGCCGTCGGCCGCACGATCATCGCCTTGATCGAGAACCGCCAGGAAAGCAACGGAGGATTCTCTCTACCGAATATTTTGGAGAAATACGGTTCTCCTGAAAGAATTTTGCCTAGACCATGAGAATAATTTTGCCGAGAGCATGAACACCAACGTCCGCGACGCCAGGCGGGTGGTGCTCTGCGACGACCATGAGATCGTCCGCGAGGCAATCAAGGCGCGGATGGCCAACTCGAGCATCGTCGAGATCGTCGGCGAGGCGGGCAACGGCCGCGACGTGGTCGACGTCGTCAAGGAACTCGAACCGGATGTGCTGATCATCGACGTCGAGCTGCCCAAGCGCGACGGCATCGAGGCGACCAAGGAAGTGCTGAAAGCGCGGCCGCGAACCAAGGTGATCATCTTCACCGCCCACGCCCAGCCGGACCTGCTGGCGCTAGCGCTCCGCGCCGGCGCCTCCGGCTACGTGCTGAAGTCGGCCCCGGCGGAGGACATCGCCCGGGCGGTCAAAGCGGTCACTGGCGGCGGCACCTTCCTCGGTGGCGACTTCGCCGGCGGCAAGCCGTCCGAGGTCGAGAAACTGCTTGACCTCTCGCCGCGCGAGCGCCAGATCCTCGAGTTGCTAGCCGAGGGCCTGCGGGTCAAAGAGATTGCCGAGCGGCTGCAGCTCAGCCCGGCGACCGTGCACACCCACGTGCGCAACGCGATCGCCAAGCTCGAGGTGGACACCCGCACCGAGGCGGTGGCCCTGGCTGTGAAGTTCAGCTATCTGGGTGCGGGCGGGAAGGCTTGAGCTCCAGCGCGCAGCCGTTGATGCAGTAGCGCTGTCCGCCCTTATCGACGGGGCCGTCGTCGAAGACGTGTCCGAGGTGGGCGCTGCAGCTCTTGCAGACGACCTCGGTCCGCCGCATTAGGAGGCTGTTGTCGGGGCGCAGCTCGACGTGCTCGAGATTGGCGGGCTCGGTGAAGCTGGGCCAGCCGGTGCCGGAGTCGAACTTCGTGTCTGAGGAGAACAGCTCGGTGCCGCAGCAGACGCAGTGGTACATGCCCTCGCTCTTCTCGTCCACGTAGGGCCCCGTGAAAGCGCGCTCGGTGCCGGCCTTGCGAGTCACCTCGTACTGCTCCGGCGTCAGCTGCTGCCGCCACTCCTGATCGGATTTCTGAACTTTCGTGCTCATCTCGCCCCTTTCTCTTGCCTATAACCAGGTTACGCACCGCCGCAAGCGTCGGACGTCCGTCTAGTCCCTGGCGCCGCTGGTTCGGGTCGGTCTTGCAACTGGCGATGCAGGGGCATGAGACGGACGATTTCTGTCGCCGCCCTGGCGCTGCTCACTCTTCTCTCCGTTGCCCCGCCGACGGCTTCCGCCGCCTCGCTGGAGAGTCTGCTGGCGCCCCTGGAGGCCTGCCCTAACCAGGCCGAGGCGGGGCAATCGGCGCCGGTCAAGGAGCGGGCGATGCGCTGCCTGACCAACTTCGCGCGGCGCCAGGTCGGGCTTCGCGGCCTCGCCTACGCGCCCGACCTCGGCGGCGCCGCCGACCGCAAGGCAGGCGACATCATCGCCTGCGACGAGTTCAGCCATGAAGCCTGCGGGCGGGACTTCGATTACTGGATGCGCCGCTCGGGCTATCTCGGCGACGGCTGTTGGCGAGCGGGGGAGAACATCGCCTGGGGCAGCGGCCGCCTCGGCAGCGTCCGCTCGATCTTCGAGGCCTGGCTGCGCTCGCCCGGCCATCGCGAGAACATCCTCGGCGCCTACTCCCAGGTCGGCATCGGCCTGCGGTCCGGCAGCATCGACGGTTACCCCGGCGCCGCCGTCTGGGTCCAGCAGTTCGGCTCCCACTGCTGACCCTCGGGCGTGTCTGAGGTTACCCGCCATATAGAGGCGCCAAGCTCAGACACCCCCTCTCCGACCTAGGATGAGCGTGTGCTGGACGCTTTCTATGAGCGCGACGGGGATCGCTACGTTGCGACCGAGCTGACCCGTGGGCCCTGGGATCCCGGTGCCCAGCACGCCGGGCCGCCAGCGGCTCTGCTCGGGCGTGAGGTCGAGCGGCTCGAGGACGCCGCCGAGTTCCATGTCGGCCGCATCACCTTCGAGATCCTTGGATCGGTGCCGATTGGGCCGATGGAGGTAAGCGCCCGGATCGTTCGTCCGGGGCGACGGGTGCAGCTGGTTGAGGCCGAGCTCGGCGACGGCGAGCGGACATTTATGCGCGCCCGCGCCTGGCGCCTGCGGACGGCGCCGGTCGAGCTACCGCCCGAGGCGCGCCCGGTCGAAAAACCGCTGCCAGGGCAGGAGAGCGGCGCCGAAGTCGGCTTCTTCCCGACCGGACAGGAGCACGGCTACCATACGGCGATGGAGTGCCGGTTCCTCGCCGGCAGCTTCCTCGAGACCGGCCCGGCGACGGTCTGGATGCGGATGCGCCAGCCGCTGGTGGCGGGCGAGGAGCCGACGCCGCTACAGCGGACCCTGGTCGCCGCCGACGTCGGCAACGGCATCAGCTCCGTCCTCGACTACCAGCGCTATCTCTTCATCAACGTCGACCTCACCGTCCACCTCGAGCGGATGCCGGAGGGCGAGTGGGTCTGTGTCGACGCCGTCACCCTGCCGCAGCCGCACGGCGTCGGTACCGCCGAGTCGATCCTCTCCGACGGCCGCGCCCGCTTCGGCCGTGCCCTGCAGACGCTGCTGATCTCTCCGCGCTAAGCGGAGGTCGACGGTCCGATTTCACACGACATGCGTGGGAAATTGGCCCGTCGGCGGGCTGTTTAGCGAGTGGCGGGGAGCGCCTGGGTGCGTGGGGCGATCGTCAGCGCGATCAGCGCCGCCGAGCCGACCGCGATCGCTGCGCCCAGCAGGAAGGCGCCCTCGTAGTTGGTCAGCGCCGCGGCGAGGCCGGCAAGCGGGGCGCCGAAGCCGACACCGGCGTCGAAGAAGGCGGTGAAGGTGCCAAGCGCCGCTCCGCGCCCGCTCTCGGGCACGCGGTCGATGACGATCAGCGACAGCGACGGGTACAGCAGCGAGAAGGCGGCGCCCATTGCCAGCGCCCCTGCGATCGCCACCGGCAGGCTCGGGGCGAGCGCCAGCGTCGCCAGGCCGGCCGCCTCGACCAGCGCCGCCGCCGTCGCCACCCGGGCCGGGCCGATCCGGTCCGGCAGGTTGCCGGCGAGCAGCCGGGTCAGCACCACCATCGTCGCGAAGGCGCCGAACACCGCCGCACCGTGCCCGACGCCGCGGGCGTCGAGATGCAGGACGACGAATGAGGCCATGGCCGAGTAGCCGATCGAGCCCAGCGCCAGCGCCGCCCCCGGCCTTATCGCCGGCCGCGAGAGCAGCGGGTGGCGCTCGCCGTGGGCAAGCGGGCGGAACGGATCGGGGACGCGCAGCGCCACCACCGCTCCCACCAGCGGCACCGCCCCGGCGAAGATCCAGACTGGCGTGTAGCCGCCGGCGTGCTGGATCAGCTCGCCGAGCAGCGGCCCGATGCTGAGCCCGGCCCAAACGCTGAGCCCATACAGGCCGATCACCCGCCCGCGGCGGTCGGGCGGCGCCAGATCGACGATCCAGGCCGAGCCGGCGGTGAAGACGGTGCCCTCGCCGGCGCCGAGTACCAGCCGCGCCGCGATCAGCCCGCCCACCCCGAGCGGCAGCAGGTAGAGGAAGCCGCCGGCCGCCACCAGCAATGAGCCGACGAAGACGGTCGGCTTGCGGCCGCGGCGGTCGGCGAAGCGACCGGCGAAGGGGCGCAGCAGCAGACCGGTGATCGCGTAGGCACCGATCACGATCCCAACTTCGACGTCGCCGCCCCCGAGCGGACCGTGCACGTAGCGCGGCAGTACCGGCAGCACCGCGCCGATCGCCAGCAGGCCGCAAAAGGTGACGGTGAAGATGCCGGCGAAAGCCGCGCCGGGCCGGGGCAGGCCGGGCGCTGCTTCGGCGGCCACGGGTGCGTCTCCCTGCCGGGTACTCACCGCACCAGCGCGGCCAGGTCGTCGGCGACGTGGTCGGGTGGGGGATCCGCCGCCTCCGCTTCCTCGCGGCTGCTGGCCCCGCTCAACACCAGGACCGTCTCCAGTCCCGCCTGGCGGCCACCGGCGATGTCGGAGTCGAGCCGGTCGCCCACCATCGCCACTCGCTTGGCCGCTCCCGGCTTGTGGCCGATCGCCTCCAGCGCCATCTCGAACAGGTGCCGCTCCGGCTTGCCGCCGATCTCGGCCCGTCTGCCGGAGGCGGTCTCGACCGCGGCGAGGATCGAGCCGGTGCCCGGCCAGGCGCCGCCCGGCATCGGCAGGGTCGGATCGCGGCTGGTCGCGAGCAGCGCGGCGCCGCGCTGCAGCGCCAGCGTCGCCGTCAGCAGCTCCGCGTAGTCGAACTCGCGGTGCCCGGAGACGACGACGACGTTGGCCTCGCGGCCCGCCTCGCCGTCGAGCAGCGCCGGATCGGTCCTCCTTGTTCCCGCGTAGCGGGACTTATGCGCACCGATCGCCTCGCCGACCATCTGCCGGAAGTCCGGGGCGCCGATCACGAAGGCGCTCCCCTCGGGTCCCGCGGCCTCCGCCGCCAGCCGCGCCGTCACCATCCCGGCGGTGACGATCCGCTCGGCGCCGATCTCCACGCTGGCCGCGGCCAGGCGCTCGGCGTAGGCGGCCGGCGGCTTCGCCGGGTTGTTGGTGACGAAGACGATCTCCTTGCCGGCGGCCAGCAGCTCCCGCAGCGCCTCCGTGGCGCCAGGCACGAACTCCCGGCCGATCCAGACGACCCCGTCGAGGTCGATGAGAAGCCTGTCGAAGCGGTCCGCCAGCGCCATCGGTCGCAGGCTATTCGCTCATCTCGATACCGTGCCCTGGATGTCTTTGAACGGACAAGTTGTCGTTGCCACCGACCTCAGCCGCCGCTACGGCGAGGGCGACACTGCGGTCGACGCGCTGGCTGGTGTTAGCACCGGTTTCGAGCGTGATCGCTTCACCGCGATCATGGGTCCCTCGGGCTCGGGGAAGTCGACGCTGATGCACATCCTCGCTGGCCTCGACAAACCCACTTCCGGCAGCGTCCAGCTCGACGGCGTCGAGATCACCGGCCTCGACGACGCCGAGCTGACCAAGCTGCGCCGCGACAAGCTCGGCTTCGTCTTCCAGTTCTTCAACCTGCTGCCGGTCCTCACCGCCGAGGAGAACATGCTGTTGCCGCTCTCGATCGCCGGCCGCAAGCCCGATCGGCAGTGGGTCGACCAGCTCATCGCCACCGTTGGCCTTGGCGACCGCCTCACCCACCGGCCTGCGGAGCTCTCCGGCGGTCAGCAGCAGAGGGTCGCCGTGGCCCGGGCGCTGGTCTCCAAACCGGCGGTCGTCTTCGCCGACGAGCCGACCGGCAACCTCGACTCGAAGTCGAGTGCCGACGTGCTGCGGCTGCTGCGCCAGGCGGTCGACGAGTTTGGCCAGACGGTGGTGATGGTCACCCACGATCCGGCCGCCGCCGCCCATGCCGACCGCTTGATCACGCTGCGCGATGGCCGCATCGTCCAGGACGGCAGCCCGGGCTCTGCCGCCGACGTGATCGAGCTGATGAAGCAGCTTGACTAGCCTCGCCCTCAAGAGCCTCTGGGCTCGCAAGGTACGCGCACTCACCACCACCTTCGCGGTCGTGATCGGGGTCGCCTTCATGGCCGGCTCCTACATCCTCACCGACACGATCTTCGCCGCCTTCGACGAAATCTTCACCGAGTCGAACAAGGGCGTCAGCGTCGTCGTCACCGCCGAGAACCTGGTCAAACAGGAAAGCGGCGAAACCCCGACCTTCAGCGCCGCCCTGCTGAAGCCGGCCAAGCGGACCCCGGGCGTGGGCGTTGCCTCCGGCGCGATCTTCACGGTCGGCGGCTTCTTCGCCAACGGTGAGGCGATCGGTTCCAAATTCGCGCCAAAGTTCATCTCCTCGACCCTGCCGCCGCCGCTGGAGTCGCTCAGCTACGTGGAAGGGCATCGGCCACGCGGCCCCCGCGAAGCTTCGCTCGACAGGGCTGCTGCCGAGGACGCCGGTCTCGAGCTTGGCGACCGGTTTGAGCTGGTCGGCCGGATCCCGGCGGTCAGCTACCGGCTCGTCGGCTTCACCCAGCTCGGCAACGCCTCCTTCGGCGGCGCCAGCATCGCCCAGGTGACGCTGCCGGAGGCACAGCGGATCACCGGCAAGCAGGGGCGTTTCGACCAGATCTCGATCGCCGCTGCCGACGGCGTCTCACCGGAGACGCTGAAACGGCGGATCGAGCGCGTCATGCCCGCCTCCGTCAAGGTCGAGACCGCCGCCGAAAATGCCCAACGCGGATCCGACGAAATCCGCGAAGACCTCAGCTTCCTGCCGATCATGCTGCAGGTCTTCGCCTTCGTCGCCCTCTTCGTCGGTGCCTTCCTGATCTTCAACACCTTCTCGATCACGGTCGCCCAGCGGATCACCGAGTTCGGGATGCTGCGCACGCTGGGTGCCTCGCGACCGCAGATCCTCGGCTCGGTCGTGGTCGAGGCGCTGGCGATCGGCCTGCTCGGGGCGCTGGTCGGGATCGCCGGCGGCTACCTGATCGCGATCCTGCTCAACTCCCTCTTCGAGGCGATCGGGATCGACCTGCCCACCACCGACCTGGTGTTGAAGAGCAGGACGGTTGTGATCTCGCTGCTGGTCGGGGTCGGGATCACCCTGCTCTCCTCGCTGATCCCGGCCCTGCGCGCGACCAGGATCCCGCCGATCGCCGCGCTGCGCGCCGACGTCCTGCCGGAGACGCGCCGCCATCGGGTGGTGCGGGCGCTCCTCACGGCGGTGCTCGGGCTGGGCGGGCTGGCGATGCTGCTCGCCGGCCTCTTCGGCGGCGCCGACGGCGATGCCGCCGCGGGGCTGATGGGTGCCGGTGCGGTCCTGGTCATCCTCGGTGTCTCGCTCTTCAGCCCTGCCCTGGTGCGGCCGCTGGCGGCGCTCTCGGGCTGGCCGCTGGAGCGGCTGCGGCGCCTGATCGGCCGGCTCGCGCGCGAGAACGCCCAGCGCAACCCCAGCCGCACGGCGATCACTGCGGCGGCGCTGATGATCGGCCTGGCGCTGGTCACCTTCGTCACCGTTTTCGCGGCCGGCGCCAAGAGCTCGATCTCGGGGGCCGTCGACGACAGCTTCCAGGGCGACCTGGTGATCCAGAACAGCGACGGCTTCTCGCCGATCCCACCGGCCGCCGCCGAGGTCGCCCGCCAGGTCCCCGGCGTCGACTTGGTCGCCACCCTGCGGGGAACCGAAGCGGAGCTGCTGGGCAGCGACGCCAAGCTGCGGGTAAACGGCCTCTCGCCCGACGCTGGTGAGGTCTTCGAGCTGGAATGGAAGCAGGGTGGCCCGGAGACGCTGCGCACTCTGCGCGACGACCAGGCGCTGCTCGAGGACTCCTTCGCCTCCTCGCACGGCCTCGCCGTGGGCGACCGCTTCCGGCTGCTCAGCCAGGCCGGCAAGCGGCCGGGCTTCCGCGTTGCCGGGATCTACGACACCAGGGTCGGACTGGTCGGTGGCGCGATCGTCACCCAGGCGGTGATGGGAGGCGACTTCGAGCAGACCCAGGACACGATCGACTTCATCCGCGTCGCGCCCGGCGCCAACCCCGAGCAGGTCCAGAACCGGCTCGAAAAGCTCGCCGAGAGAGCCTTCCCGACCGCCGAGGTCGTCAACCAGGAGGAACTGAAGAAGAACCAGGAAGGGCAGATCAACCAGCTGCTCGGACTGATCTACGCGCTGTTGGTGCTGGCGGTGATCATCTCCCTGTTCGGGATCGCCAACACCCTGGCGCTCTCGATTCACGAGCGCACGCGGGAGCTGGGGATGCTGCGCGCGATCGGCATGTCACGCCGCCAGGTGCGGACGATGATTCGCTACGAGGCGGTGATCACGGCCCTGATCGGCGCGATCCTGGGGATGATCCTCGGCGTCATCTTCGCGGCGCTGATCGCCCAGCCGCTCAAGGACGAAGGCTTCGTCCTCTCCTACCCGGTCGGCTCGCTGGTGCTGCTGCTGGTCCTGGCCGGCCTGGCCGGGGTTCTGGCGGCGATCCCGCCGGCCCGCCGTGCCTCGCGCCTGGATCCGTTGCAGGCAATCCAGTACGAGTAGTCAGCGCGCTTCCGGCCGCGCCAGCCCCATCCTCAGCGCGCCTGCTGCCTCCAGCATCGCCGCCTTCGAGGTGCGGCTGAGGGTGGTGAGGTTGGCGAAGGAGTGAGGCAGGCCGGCGTGGCGCTGCAGCGCCACCCGCACCCCGGCCTCGCGCATCCGCGCCGCGTAGGCCTCGCCCTCGTCGCGCAGCGGGTCGAAGCCGGCGGTGGCGACGTAGGCGGGAGGGAGGCGGGAGAGGTCGGCGGCGCGCAGGACCGAGACCCGCGGGTCGGCGCGGTCGATGCCCGCCGGCAGGTAGTGGGTCTCGAACCATTCCATGTCGGCGGTGGTCAGCCGGAAGCCCTCCGCGAACAGCTGCCGCGAGCGCTGGCCGCCGACGGCGTCGGTGATCGGGTAGAGCAGCAGCTGCATCGCCGGTAGCTGCCCCGCTTCCCGCGCCAGCAGGCAGACGACCGCCGCCAGGTTGCCGCCGGCACTGTCGCCGCCGATTGCGACACGACCCGGGTCGCCGCCCAGCGCCGTCGTGTTCGCAGCGACCCAGGCGAACGCCGCCCAGGCATCTTCGACCGCGGCCGGGAAGGGGTGCTCGGGAGCGAGCCGGTAGTCGACCGAGAGCACCGTTACCCCGGCCGCGGCGGCGAGGAAGCGGCAGACGCCGTCGTGGGTGTCGAGGTCGCCGACGACCCAGCCGCCACCGTGGAAGAAGAGGAGCAGGGGCGCGGGGGAGGCGGCTCCGTGGGGAACGTAGTGGCGAGCCGCGATTGGTCCGGCCGGGCCGGGGATCTCCAGCGCCGCGACCCGCTCCATCTGGATCGGCGGCTGCGGTGCCGTCGTCGCCGCGTCCCGCTGCCGTGCCTTGCGGGCCTCAGCCGGGTCCGCCTGGCCGGAGATCGAGGTGCTGCCGACCAGCTTCGCCAGCTTGTCGAGCGCGTGCATGTCGGTCGCCAGCCTCTGGCCGTCGAGCTCCGGCGGCCGGCCGAACAGGGCTCGTTGCACTCGCGGCGAGAGGCCGCAGACGGCCTTGACGATGCGGTGCTCGACGTCGGCGGGTAGGCGGGGGCGTGCCACTTCGGGGCTCAGGCTACGCGATTGGGGGGAGACTTCGGTCGCGCCGTTGCTTAGAAGCGCATGGCCCCCCGGACAGTCGCCCTTGCCGCCCTCGCGGCGGCCGCCATGGCACTGGCCTTATCGGCCTGGTGTCGCGCCGATCGCGGCCTGGTCGCCGCGGTTCGCGGTGGCGAATCGCCCTTGCCCTCATCGGATCGGCCGCCGCTACGACCGGGCCCGCGGACCCCTCGCCCCGTCCCGCCGCTGCCTCCTCTTCAGTGCGGCCGGCCGCCTGCGCTCCACCTGGTCCGCTTCGAGGACGGCTCCGCTCGCCTCGAGTGCGGCCGGCGTCTTTTGATCCGCGTCTCGGTCCCTGGCTGACCTCAGGGAGACGAACGTCACACTTTTTTGTGCAGTCGGCGCGGTAGCGTTCTTGCCAGGCCAATGGAGGCAGCGGTGAAAGCGGCGCCGGTCAGCGCCCCAAGTAGGGCGGTACCTGGTCTACCGCCGGGGCCGCGGATGCCGCGAGCGCTGCAGACGGCGATCTGGTCGCGCCAGGCGCAGTGGATGCTGGGTCAGTGCCGGGCCCGTTTCGGCGACATGTTCACGATCCGGATCGCCCACGAGGGCACCTGGGTGATGGTCTCCGACCCGGCCGCCGTCAAGCAGGTCTTCACCGGCGACCCGCGCGTCTTCCACGCCGGTGAGGGCAACCAGATCCTCCGCCCTGTTCTCGGCGAGAACTCGGTCCTCGTCCTCGACGAGAAGCCCCACATCGGCCAGCGCCGGCTGCTGCTGCCGCCTTTCCACGGCGAGCGCATGCAGGGCTATGGAGAGAAGATGACCGCGATCGCGGCGCGGGAGATCGAGAGCTGGCCGACCGGAACCCCCTACAAGCTGCGCCCGCGGATGCAGGCGATCACGCTGGAGATCGTCATCGAGACCGTCTTCGGCGTACACGACCGCGAGCGGATGGACTCGCTGCGCGCGGCGCTGCGCGACTTCCTCGACCTCACCACCAATCCGCGCCTGCTGCTGCCGATCGTCCTCGCCGGACCGGGCCGGATCCGCAGCTTCCCGGCTTTCCGGCGGCGGATGGATCGCGTCGACGAGCTGATCCACCGCGAGATCGCCGAGCGCCGCCGCGCCGCTGACCTCGCCGAGCGCGACGACGTCCTCTCGATGCTGGTCATGGCCGAGCACGAGGACGGCAGCCCGATGAGCGACGCCGAGATCCATGACGAGCTGCTGACCCTGCTCGTCGCCGGCCACGAGACGACGGCGACGGCGCTTTCCTGGGCCGTCGAGCGTCTCGTCCGCCACCCCGAGAAACTGGAAAGACTGCGCAACGAGGCCACCGCCGGCAAAGACGCCTACATGACCGCGACGATCCAGGAGACGCTGCGACTGCGGCCGGTGATCGTGCTGGTGATCCGCAAGCTGACCGAGCCGGTTGAGATCGGCGGCTACGAGCTTCCCGCCGGCGCCTCGGTCACCCCCAGCATCCACCTCGTCCACCGCAACCCGGAGATCTACCCGGAGCCGGACCGCTTCCTGCCCGAGCGCTTCCTCGACAATCCACCGGGCACCTACACCTGGATCCCCTTCGGCGGCGGCGTCCGCCGCTGTCTCGGCGCCGCCTTCGCCCAGTTCGAGATGGCCGTCGTCCTCCGCGAGCTGGTCAAGCGCTACGAGCTATCGCCGGCACGCCCCGGGCTGGAGCGCCCTTTCCGTCGAGCCATCACGGAGACGCCTCGGCACGATGCCGAAGTGGTTCTCAGCTGAGGGACCTGGCGCGGTAGAGCGTCTGTGAGTGGGAAGCCCGGTCGGTCTCCGGGCGAATTACGTTCGCCGGCTACGCCGGCTCCGGATGTTGGAGCGCGGCTGACGCCGCGCGATCATCAGATTGCATGTCGCGGCCTTCGGCCATATTCGCCCAGAGACCGACCGGGCTCCCCCACCGACACGCACTTCCGACAGCGACCAAGGGCGGAAGCTTGGAGAAGGGTCAGGCAGCGGAGCGTTAGCTAGAAAGCTTCCCGACCCTGGCGGTGGTTTCTAGCTCGTGAGCGAGCGAGAGGCTTGTGGGGAGGGGTGACGATCTCCTCCCTGTGAATGTGGCGAAGCCGCGACATGCAATCTGTCTTCTGCGCGGCCGTTAGGCCGCGCTCCAACATCCGGAGCCCCCGCAGGGGGCGAACGCAATTCACAGGGAGGAGATCGTCACCCCTCCCTGCGTGTGCCTCAGATCAACCGCAGCCGGTGTTGTTGCCGCACGAAGAACACGTGTAGCAACTGCCGGTCCGCTGCATCATCCCGCCGCACTGCTCGCAGGCCGGACCGAGATCCAGCCCGGACATCTTCGCCGGCACGACCGGTGGGGTTTCGGTGAGGGCGGCCGTCGCCGGCTTCGCCTCGCCGCTGACGGGCTTCGAGTGACCGTTGCCGCCGTTGCTGGGACCGGCGGTGTCGGTGGCGATTCCGAGGCCTAGCTGGGAGGTCTCCGCCTCCTGCTTGGCTCGTACCTCCGAGGTCATGATCCCCAGTTCCTCGAGCGTGTCGGTGTCCTCGATGAAGCGGCTGGCGACCCAGCGCATGATGTAGTCGGGCAGCGATTTGGCGAAGGGGATCTCCGGGTTGCCGGTGATGCCCTCCGGCTCGAAGCGCATGTAGCTGAACTTGCGCACGAAGTCTTCGAGC
>DASYLY010000079.1:0-35888 GCA_036009365.1 Solirubrobacterales bacterium | reverse complement strand
CAGATGCACGGAGCGGGCTCGCCGCCCGCTCTCATGCCAAGGGGCTGCGGCGGGCACTGCCGGTGCTTATGCCGCAGGCGGTGCCGAGTATTGGCGGGGTCTTGCCGCCCTCGGCCCCGGGTAGTACTTGCAGGCGGCGGCGCATGATCGTGGGTTCATCAGGTCCCGGGATCTCCTGGTCTCCTGCGGTCCCTCGTTCCGCCCACGAGAATGCCGTGCCGGTTTTCCGCCCACGAGCATCGGGTGCCGGTTGACGCCGCCGTAGTAGGGCCAGAAGTATGTGCGAACCGGGCCTTCGGGGGAATATCGGGGGAATGAAATCTGTCCCGAGGGGGCTTTTCTGGGCCTGAGTTGACCTGGGTGGCAGAGCCGCCCAAACCGGGCTGTAATCCGCATTCCCAGGCCCCATGCGGGGAAGCGGCCCTGCAAGCGGAGGGGGTGGGATTCGAACCCACGAGCGCCTTGCGACGCCAACAGTTTTCGAGACTGCCCCGTTCAACCGCTCCGGCACCCCTCCGGGGAACTCAGTCGCGGCCTGATTCTACGAGCTAGGCTTCCTCGGCACCCTGGAGAGGTGTCCGAGTGGCTTAAGGAGCGCGATTGGAAATCGCGTGGGCGGGGTTAACCCGCCTCGTGGGTTCGAATCCCACCCTCTCCGTCTCCGCCCTGCCCGCGGCGGGCGGCGAAGAACTCGCGCAGCAGCGCCGCGCACTCCGCCTCCCTGACCCCGGCGACCACCTGCGGCCGGTGGTTGAGCGCCGGCTCGGCGAGCACGTCGAGAACGCTGCCGGCGGCCCCGGCCTTCGGGTCGGGGGCGCCGAAGACAACAATGGGGATGCGGGCGAGGACGATCGCGCCGGCGCACATCGCGCAGGGCTCGAGGGTGACGTAGAGGGTCGTCTCCGGCAGGCGCCAGCCGCCGAGCGCCTCGGCGGCGGCGCGGATCGCCAGGACCTCGGCGTGGGCGGTCGGGTCGCGGCGCAGCTCGCGCTCGTTGCCGGCGGCGGTGATCGGCTCGCCGTCGCGCAGGATCACGGCGCCGATCGGGACATCGCCGTGAGCCTCGGCCAGTCGTGCCTGCTCGATCGCCAGGGCCATCCCTTGCTCGTGCTCGGCTGTGAAGGCCGCCTCGGTCATGCATCGGGCAGTATGTCCACCGACAACTTCTCCGGTTCGCCGGTGTTAGAAGTTAGCCCTCACGAAAGCAGGGGCTTCGTGGGGAGACGAGAGATGATGAGACGACTGCTTCCGATCCTTGCCCCTGCGGCGATCCTCACGGTGCTGACCGCGGCGACACCCGCGCGGGCCGAGATCGGCGTGGCGCCGGCGCGCGAGTTCGCCCCGCACGAGGTCGTCGTCAAGCTGGCCGGCGAGCGCCCGGGCCGGACGCTGCGGCTGCCCGCCGGGGTCGGCGTGCACGAGGCGGCGGCGCGGCTGCGCGGCAACCCGCGGGTCGACTACGCGGTGCCCAACTACATCGCCACCGCCTCCGCGGTCAGCGTCGGCCCGACCTACCTCGTCCCCAATGATCCCGGCACCTTGGAAGAAACCGGCAGCACCAGCGCCGCCGCCGACGGCTGGACCGCCAAACAGTGGAACTTCCTCCCCTACGAAGGGACCGAGGGCGTGCCGCTACCGATCTCGGCCGGCGGCATCAACGCGCCGGCCGCCTGGCGCAACCTGCTGACCGTCGGGCGCCCCGGCGCCGCCGGCGTCACGGTCGCCGTGATCGACAGCGGCATCGCCTATCGCGGCTACAAAACCAAGGGCTCTAGATTCCGCGCCAGCCCCGACTTCGCACCCGGGCAGTTCGTGCCCGGCTACGACTTCGTCGAGAACGACCGGTTGCCGCTCGACGCCAACGGCCACGGCACCCACGTCGCCGGCACGATCGGCGAGGGGACCGACAACGGGGTCGGGTTGACCGGCCTTGCCTACCGGGCCAAGCTGATGCCGGTGCGCGTCCTCAACAGCAACGGCGAAGGGGAGGCGACGAAGATCGCCAAGGGCATCCACTTCGCCGTCAACCATGGCGCCCGGGTGATCAACATGAGCTTCAACTTCGGCTGCGGGCGAAGCGTCCCCGTCGTCGACGAAGCCCTGCGCGAGGCCTTCCGCAAAGGCGTCGTGACGGTCGCCTCGGTCGGCAACCTGCACTCGGAGAGCTGCGTCTCCGCGCCCGCCACCAGCCCGCACGTGATCGGCGTCGGCGGCACCACCGCGGGTGGCTGCCTCGGCGATTACTCGCTGACGGGCAGTGATGTCGACCTGGTCGCGCCGGGCGGTGGCGCGCCGCTGGCGGGCTGCCCCTCAGTCTCCTCCCAGCCGATCTACCAGATCACTCTGAAACCCCACAGCACCGAGGAGTTCGGCACCCCCGGCAGCTACATCGGCACCTCGATGTCCGCCGCCCACGTCTCCGGGGTGGCGGCGATGACCATCGCCAGCGGCGTCATCACGACCGGCGCCAACCCGCCGCGCTACCTCGTCAAGGCGATGACGCGGCGACTGCGCAAGACCGCCCGCAGCATCGGCCTCACCCCCGAACAGCAAGGCGCCGGCCTGATCGACGCCGCCGCCGCCACCGACCCCGAGAACCCCTACTTCCCGTACTTCACCGGCCCGGGAGACCCGCCGCCGGCGCCCTGAAGCGCCCTTAGGTGGTGCGGACGATGATGACGCTGCAGGGGGCGTGATGTGAGACTTTGTTGGGGACGCTGCCGAGCAGGAAGCGGCGCGCTCCCGACATCCCCTTGTTGCCGACGACGATCAGGTCGGCCTTGACCTCTTCGGCGACGCTGAGGATGCCCTCGGCGGGGTCACCCTCGACCGGGTGGGTCTGGACCTCGATGCCGTCGCCCTTCGCCGCCGCGGCGGCCGAGTCGAGGATGAGGTTGACCTCTTCGCGGGGACCGACCTCGTAGCGGACGTCGGCCGGAGCGGCCTCGCGCTGTTCCTTGACCTGGCGCTCGGAAAGCGGCGCATAGGCGCTGACGATGCTGAGCTGGGCGCCGGTCAGCTTGGCGAGGTCGATTGCCTGGCGCACTGCCTCGCCGGCCGTCTCGGAGCCATCGGTTCCAACCACGATGCGAGTGAACACGCCATCTCCTCTGCTCTCGGTCGCCTGGTCGCGGCTGATACTAACGCGCGTTCCAGGCGTCGGCCTGCTGCGGCGAGAGCCCCTGGAAACCGGCGCCGAGGATCTCCGTCGGCGTCGTCGTCAGGCGCACGATCGCGATCACCATCGAGGCCAGCAGGCAGACGAGCAGGACCGCCATCCCGAATTTCCAGATCCATGGCATATACCGATAACCCTATGTGCCCATCTGTTCGCAGCTAGGGTTCGGGAATGGAGAAAGTGGCTGACGGGGTCTGGCTCCTGCGCGGGGATCTGCGCGGAGCGATGAACGTCTATTTCATCGAGGACGGTGACGGCGCCGTCCAGTACGACGCCGCCACCAGCTCGATGCGCAAGAAGGTGCGGCAGGCCGGCGAGCAGCTGGGCGGGGTGAAGAAAGTGGTGCTGGGACATGCCCATGCCGACCATCGCGGCGCCGCACTGGCAACCGGTGCGCCGGTCTTCTGCCATCCCGACGAAGTCGCCGACGCCGAAAGCGACAACGCGATCGCCCCCTACTTCGACCTCTCGCTGCTGCCGGTGGCGCCGGTGCGCTGGATCTACCCCTTTCTGCTGCGACGCTGGGACGGCGGCGCGGTGAAGATCGGCGGCACCGTCTCCGAGGGCGACGAAGTCGCCGGCTTCCAGGTCGTCCACTTTCCGGGCCACGCCCCCGGGTTGATCGGCCTCTGGCGTGAGAGCGACCGGGTAGCGCTCGTCAGCGACACCGTCTACATGGTCGACTCGGCCCGGCTCAAACCGCTACCCGAGGGCGAGGCCAGCGTCCCCCACCCCGCCTGGGCCTGGAACCACGAGATGGCGAAGCAGTCGCTGCGCAAGCTCGCGGCGCTGGAGCCGAAGGTGGTCGGCGCCGGGCACGAGCAGCCGCTGCGCGGCGACAACCTGGGTCCGCTGCTCGAGCGCGCGGCCGACAAGCTCTGAGCCGAGCGGGGCCGAAGGCGGCATCGCGGGCGTCGCTGTCATAAGTTGCCTGGCCTGATGATCGGGACCTACGCCTCGGCGGCGCTGATCTGCGCCGCCTCGCTCCTGGTTGGACGCGCCCTGCTCGCCCTGGCGGGCCGGCGGGAGTGGTCGTGGCTGGAGCCGGCCGTCGGCTTCGGCGCGATCGTCGGGGTGACCGGCGCCCTGGCACGGGCGCCGGGGCACGGCAGCAGCGCCAGTCTCGGCGTCCTCGCCCTGTTGGCGGCGGCGGCCGTGATCGTCTGGCGCCGCCCCGGCGAGGCGCGCGGGACGCTGCGGATCGGCCTGCCGGTCGCTCTGGTCCTCCTGGTCGCGCTCTCGATCCCATTCGCGATCAGCGGCCGCTGGGGGCTGCTCGGTGTCGGCTTCAACAACGACCTCGGCCTGCACCTGGCCTGGGCCGAGTGGCTGCGCAGCGGCTTCGGTCCGGCGCCGGACACCGGCTACCCGCTGGGCCCACATGGACTGGCGGTGACGACCGCGGCCTTCCCCAGGATCGGCCTCGGCCAGGCCTTCGTCGGCGAGATCGTCGCGATCGGCATCCTCACCGCCCTCACCGCACTCGGCGCCCTGCGCAAGCTGCCGGCAGGACGGCGAGTGCTGGGCGCAGCGATGGTCGCTCTCCCCTACCTCGCCGCCTCCTACTTTGCCCAGGCCGCCTTCAAGGAGACGGCCGAGGCCCTCTTCGTCCTCGCCTTCGCAATCTGGCTGACGACCGTCGGGAGGCCTGACAGGGCCGACAGCCAGCCCCCCTCTGAAAACACTCCAAAAGCGAGCGCAGCGGGCGGGTTTTCAGAGGGGGGCTGGCTGTCGGCCCTGCCGCCCCTCGCGCTGGCCGGCGGCATCGTCTTCTCCTACAGCTTTGCCGGGCTCGCTTGGCCGATCGCGATCGGCGTCCTCTGGAGCCTGACCCAGCCCAAGGTGCGCCGGACCCTGCGGCCGCGAGCGCTGCTGCGCTTTTTGTTTAGGCCGCTCACCCTGCTGGGGCTTGCCGTCCTCGCCGGTCTGGCGCTGCTATTGACGGTCGGCCCGCTCGGCTTCGCCGGCAGCTTCAACAAAGTCGCCGGCAGCAACACCTACGGGCCGGTCTCCCCGGTCGAGGCGCTGGGTGTCTGGTGGACGCCCAACTACCGGCTCAACGCGGCTGGCGGTGCGCACCTGGCCGGGCTCGCCGGGGCGATCGGCGCCCTCGCGGTGGTGGCAGGACTGTTCTGGTGGGTGCGCCGCCGCGAGCTGACGATCCCGGTCGCCTTCGGCGCCTGCGTCGCTCTCTACATCGCTTCGCTGCCGACCAGCGGCGAGTACTCGCAGGCGAAGGCGCTGATGATCGCCGCGCCGCTGGCGATGCTGGTCGCGATCCGCCCACTGCTGAGCGAGTTCCCGTCCTCCGGTCGTCGCTTGTCGGGTATAGCCATACAAACGACGACCGGAGCGGCTCGGCTCGCCTGGGCGACGCTGGCCGTCGTCTTCATCGGCAGCGCCGTCTATTCCAGCTTCCTGGTGCTGCGCGACGCGCCGGTGGGGCCCACAGGTCACGGCGGCGAGCTGCGGGCGCTGCTGCCGATCCTGCACGGCAAGCCGGTCCTCTACGCCGGCCAGGACCGTTACGCCGCCTACGACCTGCTCGGCGCCGACACCCACGTGCCGCTGGTCGAGTTCCCCGACCCGGCCGTCTCCCAGAACCCGGAGAAGCCGTTCGACACCGGCGACGCCTACAGCCCGATCGACTTCGACTCCTTCTCGCGGGGGACGCTGGGCCGCTTCCAGTACGTGATCACCGGCCGCGCCGCCTGGAACAGCCAGCCACCGCCGAACTTCAAGAGGATCGCCGCCACCCCCTCCTACGTGCTCTGGGAAAAGACCGGGCCGATGCCGACCGACCGCCACATCCTGCTCGAGGGGACCGAGGCCGGCGCCCGCGCCGGCTGCGTCGCGCCGGAGACCCGCGTCCTGCTCGCCAACCCCGGCCGCGCTTCGCTCTTCCCCGACGCGGTAATCGGCGGCAAGGATCACTGGAGCGAGGGCAGCGTGCTTGGCACCGGCGCCAGCACCTCGCAGTCGCTGCACCTGGCACCGGGCGAGTGGAACCTCTCGCTGCAGTACTTCGCACCCTTCGACCTGACCCTCTCAGCGCCAGGCTTCGAGGAACCGCTGGAGGCCGCCCTCGACGGCCAGCGGCCGAACACGATCAGCCTCGGCAACAACGGCCAGTTCTGGCCGGCGGGGCGTTACCGGAGCAAGGGCGGCTTCACGAAGTTCACGCTCACTACGGCGGACGCCGGCACCCTGCAAAGCCTCAGCAGCTATGACGGCAAGGCCTATGTCGGCGAGCTGGTGGCGGTGCCGGTGGGGCCGCACCGGATCGTGCCCCTTTCGCAGGCGTGCAACGGCTGGATCGACTGGTACGAGTCGCCCCAGGCGCCCTGACCGGCGCATCTCGGCGTCCTCGGTCGCTTGCGTGCGGAGCACGCGGCGCTCCCTGCGTCCTTGACCTGCTTGGTCAGACCGCCTTGGACTCGAGTCGCTCCGGCGACACCCGGACGACGTCCCAGACGAGCCCCGTCTTCTCCAGACCGTCGATGACCAGCGCCGAGATGTCGATCTGGAAGCGGCCGAGGCCGTGGGTGGCGGAAGTCGGGAAGGCGTGGTGGTTGTTGTGCCAGGCCTCGCCGAAGGTCGGGATCGCGATCAGGGCGAGGTTGCGCGACTCGTCGCCGGTCTCGTAGTCGCGGCTGCCGAAGACGTGGCAGAGCGAGTTGATGCTGTAGGTGAAGTGGTGCAGGACGAAGACGCGGACGAGGCCACCCCAGAGCAGGCCGGTGAAAGCGGCGAAGAGGGTGCCGCCGATCAGCCAGCCGAGCGCGAAGGGCAGCAGCAGGCCGCCCACCGCCCAGTAGATGAAGGTGCGGTCGACCCAGCTGATGATCGGGTCCTTGAGCAGGTCGGGCGCGAAGCGTTCCTTGTTGCCGCGCTGGGTGTGGATGAAGAGCCAGCCCATGTGGGCGTGGAAGAGACCGCGCAGGGCGCCGCTCCAGCCGTGGCCGTGGTCGACGTGGGGGCTGTGCGGGTCCCCTTCGACGTCGGCGAAGGCGTGGTGCTTGCGGTGGTCGGCGACCCAGGAGATCACCGGGCCCTCGATCGCCGCCGAGCCGAGGATCGCCAGCAGGCCGTGCAGCCAGGGCTTCGCCTTGAAGGCGCGGTGGGTGAGGTGGCGGTGGAAGCCGACCGTGATCCCCAGCCCGGTCAGCAGGTAGAGCCCGGCGAAGAGGAAGACGTCGCTCCACTGCAGGGCGCTGCCCCAGACCTGCCAGGCGGCGAGGCCGATCGCGAGGAAGGGGATCAGGGTCACCAGCCCGGTGATGATCCGGTCGCGCGTCTCGTTGGCGACCGGCTGGATGTCTGAGGGCAACGGCCCGGCAGTCTCCATCGGCCGATCATACGCGCCATCATTAAATGCAACGGTCGGAGGGCGGAATCAGTGGAGCGCTAAGGTCGGAAGATGCCGTTTTCGAGCACGGCACGGCTGCGGCGAGAGATCGAGGCTCGCGTCCCCGAGCGGCCGTTCGCGGTCGAGTTCTGGGACGGCACGCGACTGGCGTCGACCAACGGCGGCGGACCGACTTTCTACGTCCGCTCCCCCCGCGCTGCCGCCCGGACGCTGTTGGCGCCGGGGCAGCTCGGGCTCGGCCGCGCCTACGTCAGCGGCGAGCTCGAGGTCGACGACATCGAGGCCGTCGTTGCTCTGCTCGACAGCTGGGAGCCGCCGCCGCTGAGCGGCGCCGACAAGCGGGCACTGCTGCTCGGTACCGCCCGCGCCGCCGGCCCGATGCTGCCGCCGCGACGCCCGATGGCCGAGCTGCACCTCAGCGGCCGCCGCCACAGCCGCGAGCGCGACGCCCGCGCCGTCCGCCACCACTACGACGTCTCCAACGAGTTCTTCGCCCTCTTCCTCGACGACTCGATGACCTACAGCTGCGCGATCTTCTCCCATGGGGCCAAGACCCTGGAGGAAGCCCAGGAGGAGAAGCTGGAGACGGTCGCCCGCAAGCTGGCCCTCAAAGAGGGCGACCGCGTCCTCGACGTCGGCTGCGGCTGGGGCGCCTTCCCGCTCTGGGCCGCGACCCGTCACAGCGCCCGCGTCCTCGGCATCACCCTCTCCCCTCCCCAGGCCGAGAAAGCGCGGCAGCGAGCGGAGGCGGCCGGGGTCGCCGACCGGGTCGAGATTCGCGTCATGGACTACCGCGACCTCTACTACGAGCGCTTCGATGCGATCGCCAGCGTCGGCATGGTCGAGCACGTCGGCGCCGAGCAGATCGACATCTACGCCCGCACCCTGGCGCGGCTGCTGGGGCCGGGTGGGCGCCTGCTCAACCACGGCATCTCCCGCCTCCGCCACAGCGACGCCGCGGCCGGCGCCTTCTCGGAGCGCTACGTCTTTCCCGACGCCGCGCCGCTGCACCTCTCGCGGGTACTGCTGGCGCTTGAACGCGCCGGCTTCGTCACCCACCACGTCGAGGACTTCACCCCCGATTATGCCGAGACCCTGCGCCACTGGGCAAGCCGTCTCGATGAGAACCTCGATGAGGCGGTCCGCCTCGCCGGGCCTGAACGGGTGCGAATCTGGCGGCTCTATCTGCGGGCAGCGAGGAACGGCTTCGAAAGCGGATTCACCTCGATCTATCAGGCGCGCTGCGAGCGGGCCTAGCGCCGGATGACCTTCCCCGGGAGGCCGTTGCGCAGCAGATCGTTTGCCGTACTTCGGGTTGTTGGCCCATGAGCCTCCCGGGGAAGGTCATCCGGCGCTAGGCCGGGAAGCCGTCGGTGACGTCGCTAATCGCCCAGTCGGCGCTGGCTTCGGTGAGCTGTTCGACCGTGTAGGCGCCCGTGGCGACGGCGCAGACGCGGATGCCGGCGCCGTGGCCGGCTTTGACGTCGCGGGGGGTGTCGCCGACGGCTATCGCGGTGGTGGGGTCGAGTGCGGAGCCGGAGACGACGCCGGCGCGCTCGAGGCCCTTCTTGGTCAGCTCGGTGCGGTCGCGGGAGTCGGAGCCGTAGCCGCCGAAGGCAAAGAAGCGGTTGAGGTCGCCGCGGGTGAGCTTGATGTGGGCGGCGGCTTCGATGTTGCCGGTGACGAGGCCGAGCAGGACGCCGCGCTCGACCAGCTGCGGCAGCAGCTCCTCGATTCCCGGCATCACCCGGTAGCCGTCGGACTCGGCGACGGCGTCGGGAAGGTGGCTGAGATAGGCGCCGATCGCCTTGGCCCGCTCGGCGTCCGAGCCGTTACGGCCAATTACCTCGCGAAAGACGATCTCGGCGATTTCGGGATCGGTCATGCCGGCGTGGGTGTGCTCCTCGATGTTCGCTTCGACCTCGTAGAGCTCGAGGAAGGCGCGCTGCCAGGCGACCGCACCGGCACCGCCGGTGACCAAGAGCGTCCCGTCGATGTCAAAAAGGACGACGCGGATGGCGCGGCGCATATCGGCGTCCTCGGTCGCTCGCGTGCGGAGCACGCCACGCTCCCTGCGTCCTTGATCTGCTTGGCCATCCACGCCGTCACTCACCCAAGAGATCTTTTTGACTTAGCGAATAAAGGAGGGCCAAGGAAGGAAGGACAAGAAGCGCAGCAACGCCGAAGACTGCAAAGACAGTGGTCAAAGTTGGATCTGGAGCTGCCGCTTCTCCGATGGACAAACTGGTCGGCAGCAGGTAGGGGAACTGGGCGACGCCCCAGCCCCAGATAACGGCGATCACGGCGCCGGCGGCGAGCGGGCGCAGTGGGCTGCGGCCGCCCCGCAGCAGGACCGCCAGGAGGCCGATCCCGCAGAGAGCCGAGAGCACCACCAGCGGCAGGCCCTGGTCGACGAGACGGTCGAAGACGTAGCGCGCTTCGGCATGCAGCTCGAGCAGGCCGGCCGCCGCCGCGATGCCGGCCACGGCGGCTGCCGCCAGCGCCCGGCGGACGAAGTAGCGCTCCAGGTCGGCTTCCCCCGCCCGGCGAGCGTCGCCGACCAGGAAGACCGCGGCGAGATAGGCGCCGCTGGCGACGAAGATCGCCCCGGTCAGCAGCGGCAGCGGCGCCAGCCAGCTCGAGAAGGCGTCGCCGTTGCCCTCGGCCGGGACTTCGCCGGAAGCGATCGCGCCGACCACCGTGCCCATGAAGAACGGCGTCAGCAGCGAAGAGATCGCGAAGGTGGCACCGGCGGCGCGGCGCCCGGAGAGGCCCTCGATCGACTTGCGGAAGGCGAAACCGCAGCCGCGCAGGACGATCCCCACCGTGGCCAGGGCGATCGGCACGTAAAGAGTCGTGAAGATGGCGCTGAAGGCAGGCGGGAAGGCGGTCCAGAGGACGACGAGGATGAAGATCAGCCAGACGTGGTTGGCCTCCCAGACCGGGGTCAGCGAGCGCTGGATCAGCGCCCGCGGCCGCTCGCCGCGCTCGGCGCCACCGGCGATCAGGTCCCAGAAGCCGCCGCCGAAATCGGCGCCGCCGAAGAGCGCGTAGAAGGTCGCTCCGACCCAGAGGATCGCCGCCGCGGCGTCGGCCTTGCTCACGGTGCTGCCTCCCGCTGCGGGGCATAAGGCCCTTCGGCCTCGGTCTCGGCCGCGCCCTGCTCGCGCCAGCGGCGCGACATGCCGCGCAGGACTTTGATCGCGATCGTCCCGATCGCCGTGTAGATCAGCAGCACGGCGGCGAAGCTGAACCAGATCCCCTCGGCCTCGGTCACCGCTTCGGAGGTGCGCATGTAGCCCTGGACGATCCAGGGCTGGCGCCCGACCTCGGTAACGATCCAACCACACCAAAGGGCGAGGATCGCCCCCGCGCCGGAGACCGCGACCGCGCGCAGGAACCACGGCGTCTGCGGGATCTCGCGCTTTTTCCACCAGGCGAAGGCGAGCCAGGCGCCGAGCAGCAACAGGGCGCTGCCGATCCCGACCATCGCGTCGAAGGCGAGGTGCAACAGCGTGTTCGCCGGCGGTCGCTCCTCGGCCGGGATGTCCTCCAGCCCGATCACCTCGGTGTCGGCGCTGAAGCCGACCAGGAAGGAGTCGAGGTCGGGGATCGGGATCGCCCACTTGACCCCATCGTCGGTGCAGATGCCGCCGAGGTACTCGGTCTGGTGGCCGCCGGTCTCCTGGATGCACTCCATGCCGGCGAACTTGGCCGGCTGGTGGTCGGCCACTGCTCTCGCCGCGGTGTCGCCGACGAAGAGCTGGATCGGGGTGACGATGCAGGCGATCGTCAGCGGGATCAGCAGGCCCAGCCGGTGCAGGCGGTCGCGCCGCCCCTTCAGCATCCCAACCGCGTAGATCGAGGCGACCAGGAATCCGACCACCATGTAGGCGGCGAGGATCATGTGCGGCACCTCGTAGGAGGTCGCCGGGTTGAAGAGCACCTTCAATGGGTCGGTGTCGATGACCTTGCCGGCGGCGTTCAGGGTGAAGCCCTGCGGCTGGTTCATCCAGGCGTTGGCGGCGACCACCGAGAAGGCGCCGCCGATGCCGGTGATCACCATCGGCACCCCCGACCAGAAGTGCGCCCAGCCGGAGAGCCGCTTCCAGCCGTAGATGTAGACGGCGAGGAAGATCGCCTCGATGAAGAAGAAGATCCCCTCGATCGCGAAGGCGACTCCGAAGACGCCCCCCCAGCGGTCCATGAACTCGGGCCAGAGCAGGCCGAACTCGAAGCTCAGCACGGTCCCGGTCACGGCGCCGACCGCGAAGGTCACCGCCATCGCCTTCGACCAGCGCCGCGCCAACTCCATCGCGTCGGCGTCGCCGCGTTTGAGCCCGATGTAGTTGGCGAGCAGGATGATCGCCGGCAGCGCCACGCCGATGCAGGAGAGGACGATGTGGAAGCCGAGCGTGAAGGCCATCTGCTCGCGGGCGGCAAGCAGGTTGGATGCCGACGCGGCCAGTGGGAGCGCGTCGAGCGAGAGCATGGTCGAGACCCTATTCCCCGCGGCGGGCGTGCCGGTAACGGCGGATCAGCGCGTTGGTGGAGCTGTCGTGGCGCAGCTGCGGCTCCTTGCCGGCCTGCAGCTCGGGGATGATCGCCACCGCCAGCGCCTTGCCCAGCTCGACTCCCCACTGGTCGAAGGAGTCGATCCCCCAGATCGCCCCCTGGGTGAAGACGCTGTGCTCGTAGAGGGCGACCAGTGCTCCCAGGGTCTCGGGATCGAGCCGCTCGGCGAGGATCGTGTTCGAAGGCCGGTTGCCCTCCATCACCCGGTGCGGGACGATCTCCTCCGGCGTCCCCTCCTCGCGCACCTGCTGCGGCGTTTTGCCGAAGGCAAGCGCCTCGCTCTGGGCGAAGACGTTGGACATCAGCAGGTCGTGGTGGTCGCCGAGCGGGTTGTTGGAGTGCATAAAGCCGATGAAGTCGCAGGGGATCAGCCGCGTCCCCTGGTGGATCAGCTGGTAGAAGGAGTGCTGGCCGTTGGTCCCCGGCTCACCCCAGTAGATCGCGCCGGTGTCGTAGTCGACGCGGCTGCCGTCGAGGGTCACGTGCTTGCCGTTGGACTCCATCGTCAGCTGCTGCAGGTAGGCGGGGAAGCGGTGCAGGTACTGGTCGTAGGGGAAGACGCCGCTGGTCTGGGCGCCGAAGAAGTCGGAGTACCAGACCGCCAAGAGGCCCATCAGCAGCGGCAGGTTGAGGCCGTCGGGGGCCTCGCGGAAGTGCTCGTCCATGGCGTGGAAGCCGCTCAGCATCTCGGCGAAGCGAGCCGGACCGATCGCCAGCATCGTCGAGAGGCCGATCGCCGAGTCCATCGAGTAGCGGCCCCCGACCCAGTCCCAGAAGCCGAACATGTTGGCCGTGTCGATGCCGAACTTGGCGACCTCCTCGGCATTGGTCGAGACGGCGACGAAGTGCTTGGCGACCGCCGCCTTGTCGCCGCCGAGGCCGGCCAGCGACCACTCGCGGGCGGTGCGGGCGTTGGTCATCGTCTCCAGCGTCGTGAAGGTCTTCGAGGAGATCACGAACAGGGTCTGCTCCGGGTCGAGGTCGCGCGTCGACTCGGCGAAGTCGGTGCCGTCGACGTTGGAGACGAAGCGGAAGGTCATCTCGCGGCGGGAGAAGTGGCGCAGCGCCTCGTAGGCCATCACCGGGCCGAGGTCGGAGCCGCCGATGCCGACGTTGACGACGTTGACGATCGGCTTGCCGGTGTGGCCGGTCCACTCGCCCGAGCGCACCCGCTCGGCGAAGTCGCCCATGCGGTCGAGCGTCTCGTGCACCTCCTTGACGACGTCGACGCCGTCGACGATCAGCGAGCGGTTGCGGGGCAGCCGCAGTGCCGTGTGGAGGACGGCGCGGTCCTCGGAGACGTTGATGTGCTCGCCGCGGAACATCGCCTCGCGGCGCTCCTGCACGCCGCGCTCGCGGGCCAGCTGGCCGAGCAGCAGCAGCGTCTCGTCGCTGATGCGGTTCTTGGAGAAGTCGAGGTGGAGGCCGGCGCCGTCGGCGACCAGCCGCTCGCCGCGCTCCGGGTCGGCGGCGAAGAGGTCACGTAGGTGGGTGTCGCGGATCGAGTCGAAGTGAGACTCGAGCTCACCCCAGGCGGCGCAGTCCCGCAGTGCGCTCACCGCTGGTCGTCGATCGACTTCAGCAGCTCGTCCCAGGACTTGACGAAGGCCTCCTTGCCCTCCTCCTGCAACCGCGCCGCCAGCGCCTCGACGTCGATCCCGGCCTCGCCGAACTCGCTCAGCACCTGCTCGGCGTTGCCGCCGTCGGACGGGAACAGCTCGCCGATCTCGCCGTGGTCGGCGAAGGCCAGCAGGGTCGGCTCCGGCATCGTGTTGACGGTGAAGGGCGAGGCGAAGGCCTCGATGTAGAGGGTGTCGGAGGCGTCGGGGTCCTTGGTCCCGGTGCTGGCCCAGAGCAGCCGCTGCGGGCGGGCGCCCTCGTTGAGCAGGCGCTGCATGCGCTCGGAGTCGAGCAGCTCGTGGTAGGCCTTGAAGGCGCGGCCGCCGACCGCGATCCCGAGCCGATTGTGCAGCTCCTCCGGGACCTGCTCGGCGACGGCGACGTCCCAGCGGCTGATGAAGAGTGAGGCGACGGAGGCGACGTTGGGGTCGAGCCCGGCCTCGATCCGCCGCTCGACGCCGCGCATGTAGGCCTCGGCGGCACCGAGGTACTGCTGGTCGTCGAAGAGCAGGGTGACGTTGATCGGGATGCCGGCGAAGATCGACTCCTCGATCGCCGGGCGACCTGCCTCGGTGCCCGGGATCTTGATGAAGAGGTTGTCGCGCTCGGCCTTGTCGTGGAGCTGCGTCGCCTGGGCGATCGTCGCCTCGGTGCCGTCGGCGATCTTCGGCGAGACCTCGAGCGAGACGAAGCCGTCGACCCGGTCGGTGCGATCGTGGACCCCCGCGAAGAGGTCGGCGGCGCCCTGCAGGTCGCGGATCGCCAGCTCGAAGAAGATGTCCTCGCTCGACTCGACGGTCGGGCTGAGTTCGGCGATCTGCTCGTCGTAGGCCTCGCCGCCGGAGATCGCCTTGTCGAAGATCGTCGGGTTCGAGGTCAGACCCGTTACCGAGAGCTCCTCGATGTAGCCGGCCAGGGTGCCGTCGGCCAGCATCGTCCTGGTGATGTTGTCGAGCCAGAGGCTCTGACCCAGCTCGTGCAGTCGTGCGGTGGGCTTCACCAGCGACCTCCTCAGATCGTTGATTTAACGGTCGCGCCCGCGACCACCTTGCGCGCCACCTCGGCAACCTTGTCCGGGGTGAACCCGAACTCCGCCTCGACGTCGGCGAACGGCGCCGACTGGCCGAAGGTGGTCATACCGATGATCTCACCGGCATTTCCGACGTAGCGCTCCCAGCCCTGCGGCGAGGCCTCCTCGATCGCGACGCGGGCGCTGACCGACGGCGGCAGCACCTCGTCGCGGTAGGACTCGTCCTGGCGGTCGAAGATCTCCCAGCAGGGCAGGCTGACGACCCGCGAGCGGATCCCCTCGCCGCTCAGCGTCTCGTGGGCGCCGAGCGCCAGCTGGACCTCGCTGCCGGTGGCGATCAGGATCAGGTCGGGGTCGCCGCCGTCGCAGTCGGCGAGCACGTAACCGCCGCGGCGGGCGCCCTCGGCCGAGGCGTAGCGGGAGCGGTCGAAGACCGGCACGGTCTGGCGGGTGAGGACCAGCGCGACCGGGTTGTGGGTGCGCTCGATCGCCAGGCGCCAGGCCTCGGCGGTCTCGTTGGCGTCGGCGGGCCGGATCACGTCGAGGTGGGGCATCGCCCGCAGCGAGGCGAGCTGCTCGATCGGCTGGTGGGTCGGGCCGTCCTCGCCGAGCCCGATCGAGTCGTGGGTGAAGAGGTGGGTGACCGGCAGCTCCATCAGCGCCGAGAGCCGGATCCCCGGGCGGCCGTAGTCGGAGAAGGTGAGGTAGGTCGACCAGAGCGGCTTCAGCTTGCAGAGCGAGAGGCCGTTGCAGGCTGCGGCGGCGGCGTGTTCGCGAATCCCGTAGTGGATCTGGCGGCCGCCGAAGCTGCCGGGCTCGAAGTTGGTGACGCCGTCGAAGGTGAGCCGGACCGAGGTCGAGTCGGTGAGGTCGGCCGAGCCGGCGATCAGCCACGGCACCTGCTCGGCGATCGCGTTCTGGACCTTGTTGGAAGCCTTACGGGTGGCGAGGCCCTTCTCTTCGTCGGCCTCGAAGGAGGGGATCGAGCCGTCCCAGCCGTCGGGCAGGCGGCGGCGCTGCATCTGCTCGATCTCTGCGGCGTGCGCGGAGCCTGCGAGCTTCTCCTCCCAGGCGGCGCGCGCCTCGGCGCCGCGCTTGCCGATCAGCTCGTCGAAACGCTCGTGAACGCCGTCCGGGACGAGGAACTGCGCGTCCTCGGGCCAGCCGTAAGCGCGCTTGGTGAGCTTGACCTCCTCCTCACCGAGCGGTTCGCCGTGAGCGGACTCGGTGTCCTGCTTGTTCGGCGAGCCCCAGCCGATGTGGCTGTCGATCACGATCAGGGTCGGGCGGCCCACCTCGGCCTTGAAAGCGTCGAAAGCACGTGAGAGCAGGCCGCGGTCGTTGGCGTCGCCGACCCGCAGCACGTTCCAGCCGTAGCCCTCGAAGCGGCTCAGCACGTCGTCGCCGTAGGCGAGGGCGGTATCGCCGTCGATCGTGATGTGGTTGTTGTCGTAGAGCCAGCAGAGGTTGTCGAGCTTGAGGTGGCCGGCCAGCGAGGCCGACTCGTGCGAGACGCCCTCCATCAGGCAGCCGTCGCCGGCCAGCGCGTAGACGTCGAAGTCGAACAGCTCGGCGCCGAAGCGCTCCGCCTGCCACTTCGAAGCCAGCGCCATCCCGACCGAGGTGGCGATTCCCTGACCAAGCGGGCCGGTCGTCGTCTCGACCCCGGAGGTCCAGCGGTACTCGGGGTGGCCAGGCGTGCGCGAGTGCAGCTGGCGGAATTCTTCGATCTCGTGCAGGCTGACCGCGGGCTCGTCGAGCACGTTGTAGTCGGCGTCGACCCGGCGCACGTTCGCCAGGTGGAGCATCGAGTAGAGCAGCATCGAGGCGTGCCCGGCCGAGAGCACGAAGCGGTCACGGTTCGGCCAGACCGGGTCGGCGGGGTCGTAGCGAAGGTGGTTCTGCCAGAGCTCGTAGGCAACCGGCGCCAGCGCCATAGGCGTGCCGGGATGGCCGGAGTTGGCCTTCTGCACGGCGTCGATGGACAGCGTGCGGATGGTGTCTATCGCGAGCTTGTCGAGGTCGTCGGCCACGGCGGAGAGCCGATCCTAGCCATTACCGGCGGGGGGGCCGGCTCTCGATCGGTATAGCCCGCCCTCTCAGCGCTGGAAGAGAGCATCTATACCCCATTTTTAGATATTTAAATATTTATATTACATAAAAAGAGATGCTAAAATATGCTGGAAATGAAGAGATCTCATACCTTCTCCCCCACCACGGTCGAGGCAGCGCAACTGCTCGGCGGCAGCATCCGGCTGGCGCGGCGCGAGCGTCGCTGGACCCTGCAGGAGCTGGCCAGCCGGATCGGCGTCACCGCGGTGACGATGCGCAAGATCGAGCGCGGCGAGCCGACCGTGGGACTCGGCCTCGCCTTCGAGGCAGCCGTCGTCACCGGGGTACCACTGTTCCACGACGACCCCTCCCGCCGCAGACTGGAAGCCAACCGAGTGCGAGATCGCCTTACGGTCCTGCCTCAGCACGTCCGCAAGCCGGTGAAGATCGACGATGACTTCTGAGCCGGCCCAAGCATTCGTGTGGGTCTGGTTGCCCGGCGCGACCGACCCGGTCGTTGCCGGCCGCCTCGACAGCGAGGGCGAGGTTCTCACCTTCACCTACGGGCGCAGCTATCTCGAGCGCGAGGACCGGATCGCGCTCTACCTGCCGGAGCTGCCCTTGGGCCGCGGGCCGATCCCTCCCCCCGTCGGAGAGGTCGCCGGGTGCATCGCCGACGCTGCTCCGGACGCCTGGGGACGGCGGGTCATCCTGAACCGGCGGACGGGATGGGTGGACGCCGAGACGACGGACCTGGGTGAGCTGGACTACCTGCTGGAATCCGGCTCGGACCGGATTGGCGCCCTCGACTTCCAGACGTCGCCGTCGGAGTACGTCCCCCGCTCGACCGACCGCGCGACGCTGCGGGAGCTCGCCGAGTCCGCCGAACGAGTCGAGCAGGGCATTCCACTATCGCCTGCGCTCGACCGGGCGCTGCTGCACGGCAGCTCGGTCGGCGGAGCGCGGCCGAAGGCGCTGCTGGGCGATGACAGCCGCAAGTTGATCGCCAAGTTCAGCTCGACCACGGACAACTACTCCGTCGTCAAAGGTGAGTTCATGGCGATGGAGCTTGCCCGCCGCGCCGGCATCGACGCCGCGCCCGTCGAGCTGACGAGTGCGCTCGGTCGAGACGCGTTGCTGGTCGAGCGCTTCGATCGCCCGGCGGCAGGTGGTCGCCGCGCGATGGTCTCGGCACTGACGATGCTCCGGCTCGACGAGTGGAGCGCCAGGGACGCGAGCTACGCTGACCTGGCCGACCTGGTCCGGTCCCGGTTCAGTGATCCCGGGCCGACCCTGCGCGAGCTCTTCGCCCGCATCGTCTTCAACATCCTCACCGGCAACAGCGACGATCACGCGCGCAACCACGCCGCCTTCTGGGACGGGGCCATGCTGACCCTCACCCCTGCCTACGACATCTGCCCGTCGCCGCGCGCGGGCGGCGAGACCGCGCAACTGATGGCGATCGGCCGGGACGGCTTCCGGATGAGCCAGGTCGCCGGTTGCGTTGAGCGAGCTTCGGTCTACCTCCTCTCAGAAGCAGACGCTCGCCAGATCGTTGACCACCAGATCGAGGTGATCGAGAACCAGTGGGCCGAGGTCTGCGACCTCGCCACGCTGACCGAAGTCGAGCGCGGGTACTTCTGGCATCGCCAGTTCCTCAACCCGTACGCGACCGAGGGCTACTGACGGCGGGCACGCCCGCGGGCGGCGCGGCCCAGCGTCACGGCTCGATCCGGGTGACCGCGCCTTCGCCGTTGTCGGCCACCCAGACGGCGGTCTTGCCGACGGCGACGGCACCCGGTTCGGAGCCGACCCCGATCGGGCCGTCGACCCGCTCGCCGCTCTCGAGGTCGATCCGGGTGACCGTGTCCTCGGCGGCGCTGGCGACCCAGACGGTGCTGGTACCGGCGTCGATCCCGCCGGGGCGGCCGCCGACCTCGATCGGGTCGCCGAGCACGGCGTGGATCGAGGGGTCGACCCTGGAGACGGTGTCGCCGCGGCTGTTGGCGACCCAGACGAGGCCGCCGGCTACGGTGACCCCGGCGGGGCCGCGGCCGACCGGGATCGGCGCCCCGTGACGGACGCTGCTGAGGTCGATCCGGCGCACGGCGCCGGTCGAGGCGCTGCTGACCCAGAGGCCGCCGGCGCCGACGGCGAGCCGTAGCGGAGCCGCGTGCGGGACCAGGCCACGCCTATAGATCTCGCCGCCCTTGGCGTTGATCGCGGCGATGCCGGCGCCCTCGTTGTCGGCGACCCAGACGCGGCCGCCACCGAAGGCGATCGGTCCCGGGCGGCCGCCGATGTCGATCCTCTCGACCACGCGGCCGGCGTCCGGGTCAACCCGCAGAACCTCGCCGGCGCCCGGGTCGGCGACCCAGACCGAGCCGGCGCCGACGGCGACACCGGAGATGCCGGGGCCGAGCTGCAGCGGCTCGCCGACCGGTTCGCCGGATTCCGGGTCGAGTCGGGTCAGGGTGCCGTCGCGTTCGCTGGTGACCCAGATCGCCTCGTCGGCAGCGGCGATCCGCAGCGGCGGCTCGCCGACCGGGACCGGCGCCGAGACAGAGACCCCACCCCCGTCGAAGAGGGTGAGCAGAAGCGTCACGACGCCGACGATCAGCGCCACTGCGGCGCCGCCCCACTGCAGCTTCCTCACTCGTGACCGGCGGCCACTCTCGCCGCCGGCAACGGTAACCGTCGGCTGCTCGCCGCTGTCGTAGAGGACGCGAGTCGCCGCCGGGGGCTCTCCTTGCACCTGCCGTGCCGCCGCGATCAGCGCCCCGGCGCTGGGGTAGCGCTGGGCCGGTTCCTTGGCGACGGCATGCTCGATCACCGCGTCGAGGCCGGCCGGCATCTCCGGCTCGGTGTCCTTTTCGCGGCGGCCGAAGGGAGCGACCCCGGTCAGCGCCTCGTAGAGCACGCAGCCGAGCGAGTAGACGTCGGTGGGCGGGCCGACGCGGCTGCCGCGCCACTGCTCCGGCGACATGTACTCGACCGTGCCGACCACCGAGGCGCTGCTGGCGGCGCCGCTCTCGCCGAGCGCCTTGGCGAGGCCGAAGTCGGAGAGGAAGGCGCGGTCGCCTTCGACCAGGACGTTCTGGGGCTTGACGTCGCGGTGGACGATGCCGGCGGCGTGGGCGGCGTCGAGCGCTTCGGCAACCTGGCCGAGCAGCGCCACCGCCCGCTCCGGCGGCAACGGCCCGCCGCGGTCGAGCAGCTTGCGCAGGTCGCCGCCCTCGACCAGGCGCATCGCCACGATCAGCTCGCCGTCGACCTCGCGCGAGTCGTAGATCGGCACCACCGCCGGGTGGTCGAGGCTGGCGGCGAGCCGAGACTCGCGCAGGAAGCGGGCCCGGAAGCCCTCCTGGCTGACCAGGTTGCGGGCGATCACCTTCAGCGCCACTGGGCGTTCCAGGGCCAGGTGCGTCGCCCGGTAGACGACCCCCATGCCGCCGCGGCCGAGCTGTGCCTCGATCCGGTAGCCGGCGACGGTCGAGCCAATGGAAAGGTCCCCCACCCGGCGGAGTCTGACGGACCCGGATGACCATCAGGCGGTGTCCTCGGTCGCCGAAGCAGCGCTGCTGCTCCGGCTCCCTGCGTCCTTGCCTGCTGGCCCCCGGGCCTCGTCAGACTCCGCCGGCCGCTATCGGACCGGCTGCCAGGTGATGACCGGGCCGATCGTGGTTCCGTCTCCTTCGGAGAGGTCGACGCCGGAGGCGAGATCGCGCTGGCGACCGTTCTTGACGTCGATCGCGACCAGCGACTCCCTTTCCTCGGCGGCGACGAAGGCGGCAACCCGCTTGCCGTCGGAGGAGAAGACCGAGTTGGTCTCCGAGCCGTCGGGCAGCTCGCTGAGCTTGCGCGCCCTGCCCGGGCCGATCGGCTTCACCCAGAGGCCGCGGTCACGGCGGAACAGCAGCGTGTGGCCGGCTGAGGTGACGTCTTCCACATAGGCCGAGCCGACACCGCGGACCAGCGCCTTCACCTTCTTGCCATTGCTGCGCATCGTGTAGATGTCGGCGTAGGCGGCCGGCCCTTCGGCGCTCTCGCCGCGGCTGAAGAGGACGCCAGCGGAGAAGTAGCGCGGCTCGAACTCGTCGACGCCGGCGGTCTTGGTCAGGCGGGCCAGGCCGGCACCGCTGGGACGGACCGAGTAGATGTCGTCGTTGCTGCCGCTGCTGCGAACGAAGGCCACTGCCCGGCCGTCGGCGGAGAAATCGGCGTCGTGATCGTCATCGGGCGAGCTGGTGAGGACGTGCAGCCCACCGCCGTGAGCGCGAACGGTGTAGAGGTCGGCAGGCGCCCCGGCACTGGCCCGGCGCTCGAAGACGACCAGGCGTCCGTCCGGCGAGACCACCGGCTTCGAGTCGAGGGTCGTTCCACTGGTCAGCTGCCGCAGGCCGGAGCCGTCGGCGCGGACCGAAAAGAGGTGGCCGCTGCGAACGAAGGCGATCGAGGTGCCATCCGGGGAGAAGGCCGGTTCGGTGTCGGTCGGGTCTTCGGTCAGCTGGTTGAGGCGACCGTCGCGGACCGCGAAGAGACCGCCCTCGGTGATCACTTTGGTTTCCGTTTTCGGCGCTTCGCCTTCTTTCGGCGTTTCGCCCTCGACTTTTTTCGTTTCGGTGTGCTGGGTGATGCGGGAGAAGACGACGGCCCCAGAGCTCGGCGCCGCGGAGGCGGCGGCCGGCAGGGCAAGAACGACGGTGGTGAGGAGTGCGAGGAACATCGAGCGGGTCTTCATGGCAATTCCTTTTCGGTCGGATTCGACTTGCCCAACCGATGCTGAGACCCGCGCCCGTGCGCGCCAACGACACCCGTGCCCCCCACCGGGTCACGTCTGACCCGGACCGAGCCAGGCTCCGTGGAGCTAGCGGTCGAGGCCGAGCTCGATGACGCGGGCGGCGATCAGGCGGGGGCGCTCGCGGCCGGCGTCGCCGGCGACGCCGAGTTTGGCGGCGAGGGCGTCGAGGCGGCGCTGGGCGGTGCGCTCGCTGACGCTCAGGGCTGCGGCGATCTCGGCCCGGGTGGCGGGCCGGCCGGCGAAGGCACCCTCGCTGCGGTAGGGCTCGACCAGCGCGGTCGCGGTCGCCCGCTCCTCCTCGCTGAGCGCGATCGAGGGGGCGCTGCTCGGCACCGTCTCGCCGCCCGGCGGGGTGACACCGAGCTTCACTTCCAGCCGGTGGGCGCCGACGATCAGGGTGTCGCCTTCGCGCAGTCGCCGCGGCCGGTCGAGCGGCTCGCCGTTGAGGGCGGTGCCGTTGCGGCTGTCGAGGTCGGTGGCGATCAGGACCTCGCCGCGACGCTCGATCTCGAGGTGGTTCCAGGAGACCGCCTCGTCGTCGAGCCGCACGTCGGCCTCGGGCGAGCGGCCGACGATCGTCCGCTCACCGACCAGTGCCACCGAGTGCGGCTCGCCTTCTCCGCCGCTGAGCCAGATCCGAGCATCCATGCGGCGAGGATAAAGTCCCGGCGGTGAGCGGCACCGACACCGAGAAACGGCTCGCGGCCGAGGCGGCCGCGGAGCTCGTCGAGGACGGGATGACGATCGGGCTGGGAACCGGCTCGACTGTCGCCTACCTGCTGCCGGCAATCGCCCGCCGCGGCCTCAGCGGTATCCGCTGCGTCGCCACCTCGATCGCAACCGAGGAGCAGGCGCGCGAGCTGCACATCCCGGTCGAGGAGTTCAGCAGCCTCGAGCGGCTCGACATCGCGATCGACGGCACCGACGAGGTCACCCCCGACGGCTGGCTGATCAAGGGCGGCGGGGCCGCCCACCTGCGTGAGAAGGTGGTCGCCGCGGCGGCCGATCGCTTCGTCGTCGTCGGCGACTCCAGCAAGCCGGTCGACGCCCTGCGCGGCCCGGTGCCGCTGGAGCTGTTCGCCTTCGGCGTCGCCTCGACGCTGGCCCGGCTCGGCTCCGACGTAGAGCTGCGCGACGTCCCACCCAGCCCCGACGGCGGCGTCATCGCCGACTACCGCGGTGAGATCGGCGACCCCGCAGCGCTGGCGGCCCGGTTCGACGCCGACCCCGGCATCGCCGCCCACGGCCTCTTCCCCCCAAGCATGGTCAGCGAGCTTTTGATCGGCCGCGGCGACACGGTGGAAAGACCGACGCTGGCATTCTGATGGTTTGAAGTCTCGAGCGGGCGGTGAAAGGGTGCTTCGATGAGCAACCTCCACGGACTCCGGATCGATGGGCGGGTGGCCACGCCGGGTGACCCTGACTGGGACGAAGCACGCGCAGCATGGAACCTGGCGGTCGACCAACGACCGGTCGCGGTCGCCTTCGCCGTCTCCGCCGCCGATATCGCCAGGACCGTTGCCTTCGCCGCCGCGAACGGGCTGAAGGTCGCGGCTCAGGGAACCGGCCATGGCGCCAGCCCCCTCCCCGACCTCGACGAGACGATCCTGCTGAAGACCGAGCGGATGCGCGGGATCGAGATCGACCCCGACGCCCGTACCGCCCGGGTCGAAGCCGGCGTCCTCTCGGCGGAGCTGGCCGAGGCGACGCAGGCGCACGGGCTCAGCTTCCTGCCCGGCTCCTCCCCCGACGTCGGCGTCGTCGGCTACACGGTCGGCGGTGGGCTCAGCTGGCTGGGACGGCGGCATGGCTTCGCCTGCAACAAGGTCAGGGCGATCGAGCTGGTAACCGCCGCGGGGGAGCCGCGCACGGTCGACGCCGAGAACGACGCCGACCTCTTCTGGGCAATGCGCGGCGGCGGGGGCGGCTATGCCGTCGTCACCGCCCTGCAGCTGGAGCTGCTGCCGCTCGCCGAGCTCTACGCCGGCACGATGATCTTTCCCGCCGAGTTGGGCGCGCCAGCGATCCGCGCCTACCGCGAGTGGGCCGCGGGCGTGCCGGACGAGGTCACCTCGATCGTGCGCCTGCTGCGGCCGCCGCCGATCCCCGACGTGCCGGAACCGCTGCGCAACCGTCCCCTGATCACGATCGGAGCGGCCTGCATCGGCGACCGTGAGGCCGGTGAGCGAACGATCGCGCCGCTGCTGGAGATTGGCAAGCCGATCATGAGCGGCTTCGACCAGATGCCGGCCGCGGCGCTCTGCCACATCCATATGGATCCCGAGCATCCGGTTCCCGGCCTCGGCCACCATGCCCTGATCGGCGAACTGCCGGACGCGGCAATCGACGCCTTCGTTGCGGCCGGCCCCGGGCCCGACACCGGCTCCTCGCTGCTGCTGGCCGAGCTGCGCCAGCTCGGCGGCTCCCTGGCACGCGAGCAGGAGGGCGCCGGTGCCCTCGCCAAGCTCGACGCCCCCTTCGTGCTGGAGGCGATCGGCTCGCCGATGTCACCCGAGCTGGCGGCGGCGATCCCCGCCGATCTCGACCGCCTCGATGCGGCGATGGCACCCTGGAAGGCGAGCGGCGGCTACTTCAACTTCGCCGAGCGCCCCTGCGACGTCGACGCAATCCTGCCGGCCGAGACCTGCACCCGCCTGGCCGACGCGAAGCGCCGCTGGGACCCCGACGGCATGATCGTCGCCAACCACGCCGTCTCACTCGACGCCGCTTCCTAAGACGACCGGCGTCTCAGGCTGGGTTGGCGGCCCGGATTGAGTCGAGCCGACGGAAGGCCGGGTCGTCTTCGCCGACCAGACGCGCGAGGGTGTCCGCCGCCGCGTCGATGTCCTCTGGCGTCGCCTGGGCAACTGCCTCGATGTCCGCCCAATCCTTGGTCCGGTCGAAGAAGGACTTGAAGATGACAAGGGATGCGCAATCCAGCATCGGCACCTGCCTTCCCTGGAGCGAAACCCAGACGACCGCCGAGGCGACCGCCTCGTGGAGGGGGATGTTGTTGAGGAAGACGTCAACCGGAACCCCGTCCCAAAACAGCCTGGTCTGGCCGTCGCGCTCGACCTTGCCGATGTCGCCGGGCTCGACCCTGACACCCTCCGGCAGCGCTGCGAGGACCTTCTTCGCGTCAGCCGCGTCACAAAAGACGTTCACATCGAGATCGCGGGTGCCGCGTGGCTCCTCAACGCAGTAGGCGAGGGCGAGAGCGCCGCCGAACGCGTGCGGCAGCGAGGCCGCCTCGAGCGCCTCGTGAATCACGAAGAGCTTGTCGATCAGCTCGCTCAAGCCACCGCCCCTCTTTCCTCCAGCGTCTTCGCGAGAGGGGGGAAATCCAACTCCGCCCGCGGTCGAAAGGGAAGCGCCTCGGCCAGCTCCAAGACCTGCACGAGGATCTTGCCGGCGCGCTCGGAATCGACCGGTGGCTTGCGAGGAGAGAGCTGGAGGTCGAAGCCCGCTGCAGAGGCGATGCGAAGCAGGGTGTCGCTGCCAGGCTCACGCCGACCCCGCAGATAAACGTTAAGCACCGAGCGAGGAATGCCCGCGCGCCGAGCCAGATCTGCCTGACTGAAACCGCTTTGCCTTTGAATCGCGGCCAGCAATGAAGCGGAAGCGGTGGGGACCGTGATTTTCACCTCGGCGGTAGTCATGGGGGGATGTTAGCGTATGCGCTAACGCTAGTTAGGAGAATGCTCTGACATTGCGGCCCGGTCGGCGACAACGACCATGTTCTCGTTCCGCACCCGGCCGGCGGGGATCGAGTCGTCGCCGGAGAGCAGCTTTGCCAGCGGCTCGCGCTTGGACTCGCCGGTGACGAGCCAGAGGATCTGGCGGGCTTCGTCGATCGCCGGGTAGGTGAGGGTCATGCGGCGGTAGCCCTGGTACTCGCCCTCGCTGAGGGCGACGCGGCGATCGGTGACGTCCAGGACCGGGTCGCCGGGGACGAGTGAGGCGGTGTGGCCGTCGGCGCCGAGGCCGAGGTGGACGAGGTCGAGGCGGTCGGGCAGGGCGCTTTCGTAGTTGCGGGCGGCGGCCTCGAGGTCGCGCTGGGTGACCGGCATCGGCCGCAATGTCGACTGGTGGTCCATCGAGAGGCCGAGCACCATGTGGGTGAGGTTGCGGTCCTCGCTGCCCGGCGAGGCGATCCGCTCGTCGACCTGGAACAGCTCGGTTGCCTGCCATGGCATCTGCTCCAGTTCGCCGAGGATCGCCAGCATCGCCCAGGGCGAGCGGCCGCCGCTCATCGCCAGCGAGAACGGGCCGCGCGCGGCTGCCGCCTCGGCGCCGGCGACGGCGATCAGCTCAGCGGCGCGCCGGGCCGCTGCCCGCTCATCGTCGACGACTTCCAGCCTGGGGGCCATCGCGGGCTCCCTAGCTCGGCTTCTCGTCGTGGCCACCGAACTGCTTGCGCATCGCCGAGAGGACTTTGTCGCCGAAGTCGTCGAGGCCGCGCGAGGAGAAGCGCTCGTAGAGGGCGGCGGTCAGGACCGGTGCCGGCACCCCCTCGTCGATCGCCGCGATCGAGGTCCAGCGGCCCTCGCCTGAGTCGGAGACGCGGCCGGTGAAGTCGGCGAGGTCGGGTGATTCATGCATCGCCGCCGCGGTCAGGTCGAGCAACCAGGAGCCGACCACGCTGCCTCGCCGCCAGACCTCCGCCACCTCCGGCAGGTCGAGGTCGTACTGGTAGTACTCGGGGTGATCCATCGGCGCCGTCTCGGCGTCGGCCTCGCGCTGGACCTTGCCGGCGTTGGCGTTCTTGAGGATGTTCAGACCCTCGCCGTAGGCGGCCATGATCCCGTACTCGATGCCGTTGTGGACCATCTTCACGAAGTGCCCTGATCCGTTCGGGCCGCAGTGCAGGTAGCCGTTCTCGGCCGCGCTCACCTCACCGGAGCGGCCCGGGGTGCGCTCGGCCGACTCCACCCCCGGCGCCAGCGAAGCGAAGATCGGGTCGAGCCGCGCCACGGCCCCGTCGGGGCCCCCAATCATCAGGCAGTAGCCGCGCTCGAGGCCGAAGACGCCGCCGCTGGTGCCGCAGTCGACGTAATCGATCCCCCGCTCCCCCACCTTGGCGGCGCGGCGAAGGTCGTCGCGGTAATAGGAGTTGCCGCCGTCGACGATCGCGTCGCCGGAGTCAAGCACGGCGGCGACGTCCTCGACGGTCTGCTCGGTGATCTCGCCGGCCGGCACCATCACCCAGACCGAGCGCGGCGCGCTCAGCTTCGCGGCCACGTCCTGCAGCGAGGAGGCTCCCTCGGCGCCCTCCGCCGCCAAGGCCGAGACAGCGTCCGGGTTGACGTCGTAGGCGACGATCTTGTGGCCATCACGCATCAGGCGCCGCGCCATGTTCGCGCCCATCCGGCCGAGACCGACGATTCCGAGTTCCATCAACAACCTCCGCTGGTGAGATGCAAGGACGGGTGACGGCGAACCGCCTCGCAATCCTAGGCGCTCCCAGCGGATAGCCTGCGCGGCGGATGAGCAAGGGCGCCAAGCACGAGACCGACGCCGCCGCCGACGTGCTGGTCATCTTCGGGATCAGCGGCGACCTGGCGAAGAAAATGACCTTCCGGGCGCTCTACCGGCTCGAGGCCCGCGGCAAGCTCGAGTGCCCGATCGTCGGCGTCGCGATCGACGAGTGGAGCGACGAGGATCTACGTCGGCACGCTCACGAGGCGGTGACCAGCACGGTCTCCGAGCCCGACGACGCGGTGCTCGATCGGCTCGCCGCCCGCCTCTCCTACGTCCAGGGCGACTACGCCGACGCCACCACCTTCGCCAAGGTCGGCGAGGCGATCGGCGAGGCGAAGCGGCCGGTCTTCTACCTCGAGATCCCGCCCTCGCTGTTCGCCACGGTGGTCCAGGGCCTATCCGAGGCCGGCCTCACGAAGAACGCCTACGTCGTGATCGAGAAGCCGTTCGGCCACGACCTCGCCTCGGCACGGGCGCTCAACGCCGAGCTCTGCTCGGTCCTGGACGAGGGCCAGATCCTCCGCATCGACCATTACCTCGGCAAGGAGCCGGTGATGGACATCGCCTACCTGCGCTTCGCCAACTCGATCCTGGAGCCGGTCTGGAACCGCCAGCACGTCTCCCACGTGCAGATGACGATCGCCGAGAACTTCGGCGTCGACGATCGCGGCCGCTTCTACGACGCGGTCGGGGCGATGCGCGACGTGATCCAGAACCACGCCCTGCAGGTGCTGGCCCTGGTCGGGATGGGACCGCCGACCGGCAACCACCACGACTCGATCCGCGACAAGAAGCTCGAATTCTTCAAGGCGATGCGGGCGGCGGACCCGAAGCGCTACGTGCGCGGCCAGTACAACGGCTTCCTCGACGTCAAGGATGTCGCCCCCGACTCGCAGACCGAGACCTTCGCCGCGGTCGAGCTGGAGCTCGACAACTGGCGCTGGAGCGGCGTTCCCTTCTTCATCCGCGCCGGCAAGTGCATGCCGACGAAGGCGAGCGAGGTGACGATCGTCTTCAAGCGGCCGCCGAACCTCGGGATCGGCCACGGCCGCACGCCGGAACCGAACCAGATGACGGTGCGGATCGAGCCGCAGCCGGGCTCGCGGATGCGGCTGTTCGCCAAGAAGGCCGGCGAAGAGGCGTTCGAGCCGGCCGACCTCGAGGTGCTGTTCGAGAAAACGCCGGGGGAGGATCCAGAGCCCTACGAGCGCCTGCTTGGCGACGCGATCGCCGGCGACCACCAGCTCTTCACCCGCCAGGACGCGATCGAGGAGACCTGGCGCGTGGTCCAGCCGCTGCTCGACGATTCCGGCCCGGTCCACTCCTACGAGCCCGGCACCTGGGGCCCGAAGGAGGCGAACGACCTCACCCGCGGCATCGCCCAGTGGTCCGAGCCCTGGCTCCCCTGAGGGGGGCGAGCCTATCCGCGGCGTGGCTTAGCCTGGGTGGATGACCGTCGCGACTGGAGATAGGGCCGACGCGCTGCTCGGGAAGCTTGGGTTCGAGCACTGGCGGCCGGGGCAGAAAGAGGCCGTCGAGGCCGCTCTTGAAGGGCGTGACTCGCTGATCGTGATGCCTACTGGCGGCGGCAAGAGCCTCTGCTATCAGCTGCCGGGACTGGCGAGCGAGGACCTGACGATCGTCGTCAGCCCGCTGATCGCCCTGATGAGGGACCAGTGGCAGCGGCTGACGACAGCCGGGCACCCGGTGACGATGATCTCCTCGGGGATGAGCGACGAGGCGGCGCGCAATGCCCTCGCCCGGGTCCGCGGCGACGCCCGGATCGTCTACTGCTCGCCGGAGCGCTTCGGCTCGCACGTCTTCCTCGACGCGATCGGCCAGCGCCGGATCGACCTGCTGGCGGTCGACGAGGCGCACTGCGTCTCCGAGTGGGGGCACGACTTCCGCCCCGACTACCTGCGCCTGCCGGAGATCGCCGACCGGCTCGGGCGGCCGACGGTGATGGCCTGCACGGCAACGGCGACGAAGGCGGTCGCGGCAGAGGTGGCCAACCGCTTCCAGATGCGCAAGCCGCTGCAGGTGCGCGCCGGCTTCGACCGCCCCAACCTCTCCTTCGACGTCGTCCCGCTCGAAGGCACCGGCTCCAAGGCGCGGCGCCAGGCGCTGCTCGAGGCCGGCCTGGGCGATCCCGCCAACCGCCCCGCGATCGTCTACTGCGGCACCCGCAAGGACACCGACGAGGTGGCGGCGACGCTGCGCGAAGCCGGCCAGAACGCCCTCCCCTACCACGCCGGGATGGAGGCCGAACAGCGCACCTCGGTCCAGCAGCGCTTCATGGACGGCGAGGTCGACGTGATCGTCGCCACCAACGCCTTCGGCATGGGCGTCGACAAGGCCGACGTGCGCTCGGTCTGGCACATGGCGATCCCGACCAGCGTCGAGGCCTACTACCAGGAGGCCGGCCGCGGCGGGCGCGACGGCCTGCCCGCCCGCGCCGTGCTGCTGGCGATGAAGGCCGACCTCGGCCGTTTGGTCCGCTTCAACGAACAGCGCAAGGGCGACCCCGAGCTGGCGATCGCCCACGAGCGCGGCTGGCGCGCCTACCACGCGATCAAGGCCTTCATCTACTCGGAGCGCTGCCGGCGCCGCTCGCTGCTCGACCACTTCGGCGATCGCCTGGCGGGAGCGCCGCTGGAGCGCTGCTGCGACGTCTGTGACCCGCAGAGCTGGTTGCCCGACCCGGAGACGATCTCGGTCCGCCGGCCGCCCGGCAAGAGCGGTGGCGGCGGCGCGGCGGCGGCGGAGATGGCTGCCGCCGACGCGCCCCTGTTCGAGGCGCTGAAAGCGTGGCGGCTGCAGGCAGCCGCTGGCAAACCCGCCTACACCGTCGCCAACAATCGCACTCTCATCGCCATCGCTGCGATCCGACCCGCCGACACTGCCGCCCTGATCGAGATCAGCGGCGTCGGCCCCGCCTTCATCTCCAAGTTCGCCCCCGAAGTACTGGCGATCGTCGCCGAGCACCCCGCCGCCCTGGCCGCCTAGCCGCGCGACTGCCTGGACGTCAGGCCCTGCAGCACCACCTCGATCGGCGAGCGATGCGCTTTGCCGTTCGACGCCTGACGAGCCCGCTGGCCCTCGAGGGCAAGCTCGCCGACCTGCACGCCGAGGCCCCCGACCTTCTTCGCCGCCTTGGTGAGGCCGTTCGAGTTGACGCCGCCGATGCCCCGGTGCCGATGCGACTGCCGAGCCCCGAGCGCAAGGCCACCGGCCGCGCCGGCGAGCGCCGCGCCGCCGGCCATCAACGGCACTTTCGCCTTGCTGGCGACGTGGCCGACTTTCTGCCCGGCGTCCTTGACCGCTGCTTTCGCCTGCGGTTTGCTCGGCGAGCGCGTTCGTTTCGGTTTTGCCGCCGAACGCGCTTTCGGTTTTGCCGCTTTGGTTTTCGCTTTGGTTTTCGTTTCAGCCATATTTCTCTCCCTCTCCTCCTAGATCTCGTTCGCGGGCACCGGCCCGCTCCTCGTCTAGCTCCGCCTCGACCTGCGCCCGTTTTGCCCGCTCCTCGGCGATCGCGGCCTCGGTGCGGCGCTCGTCGGCTCGCTCGCGGTGGTGGCGGACGTCGTCCCGTTGAGCATCAGCCTGGACATGGCCAAGCTCACGGCGCCGGCGAGCTCGGCGGGCCATCGAGACCAGGATCGCGAGGACGATCAGAACACCCACGACTATTGCGATGACTGCAAGGGTCGACATCTCTCCTCCTTTGTCGCTGCTTAGACCAGTCTCTTGCCCTAATAGGAGGAATCGAAAACCCTGGTGCGAGCCGGCGGCTGGTTTCGCCCGCCTCCCGCCCGCCCGGCGGGAGGAAGCACCGGACGGAAGTTGCCGATCACTCTCCCTGGCTAGCTCTGGGCCTGAGTTCGGCAGCGGGCAACTCGTCGGCACCGAGGATACGCCCCTCTTCGCGTGTTGAGAAGGGCATGGCCGTACCCAAGTCGAAGAGGACCCGGATGACCCGTGGACACAAGGTCCAGGCGGCAGCCTGCGTGCTGGCCGCCCTGGCCACGCTGGCGCTTGCCCTCGCCACGCCCGCCGGGGCCGGCCTGCTCGAACCGCGAGCCGGCAAGGTCTTCTTCGGTGTCTCCGACACCGGCGACAGCGCCCAGTTCGGCGAATTCAGCGAGGCCGTCGACAAGCATCCGGCGATCATCCAGAGCTTCCGCACCTGGGGCAGTGACTTCCCCGAGTCGATCCACCGCTGGCAGGTCGCGCGGGCGCGACCGATGATCCACATCACCACCGCCGACGGCAGCGACGGGCACGAGATCGTCACCCCGCGGGCGATCGCCCAGGGCGCCGGCGATCGCTACCTGGTCCGCCTCAACAAGCTCTTCTGGTCCAAAGACATGCGTACCTACGTGCGCCCGCTCGGCGAGCCGAACCGCTGCCTCAACGTCTACGCCGCCTACGACTGCGCCGGCCAGGCCCGCGACGCCGCCCACCGGCCGCGCTGGTACAAACTCGCCTTCCGCCGCATCTACGTGATCGTCCACGGCGGCGGCAAGAAAGCGGAGATCGACTCCCGCCTCGCCGAAGCCGGCCTACCGCCGCTGACCACCGGCGTCCGCGCCCTGCCGGCGGCACCGGTGGCGATCGTCTGGAGCCCGCTGCCGGCCGGCTCGCCGACGGTGCCGCAGAACCGCCCCCGCCACTTCTACCCCGGCTCGCGCTGGGTCGACTGGGCGGGGACCGACTTCTACGCCTCCTACCCGGACTGGAAGTCCCTCACCGGCCTCTACAACCGCTTCCGCGGCAAGCCCTTCGTGCTGACCGAGTGGGGCGTCGAAGCCGGCGACGACCCGGCTTTCGTCGACCGCCTCTTCACCTGGCTGGAACGGCACCCGCGCTGCAAGATGCTCGTCTACTACCAGGACTTCGGCACCACCAGCAGCTACCGGATCCAGAACTTCCCGGCCAGCCTCGAAGTGCTCAAGGAGCGCCTCCACTCCGGCGCTTTCCCGCCGTATGCGCCGGGCGCGCCGCGCCTACCGCCACCACCGCCCGGTGGGGTTCCAGTGCAGTGATGCTCGAGTAGCCGGTCAGGTAGAGCCGGCGGCCGTCGGAGATCACCGGCGTGTAGGTGCCCTTCGGGTAGCGGAAGACACGGCGGCCGCTCCTCATCATGAAGCCGCTGGTCGTTTTGTTGGAGAACTCGGCGACGTAGACGATCTCGCCGACCGCCGAGAGCGAGCCGATCACCTGGCCGCCGGTAGAACGGCTCCAGCGCAGGCCGCCGTCCTTGGCGTCGAGGGCGTAGATATTGCCGTCGAAGGAGCCGATGTAGACGGTCGGCGGGCTGTGCCTGGTGGTCGCCACGGTCGGGCCGGAATAGGCGTAGCCGCCGGTCGAGTAGCTCCAGGCGAGGGTGCCGTCGCTGGTGTCGAAGCTGTACACGCGGCTGTCGTTGTTGCCGGCGTAGACCCGGCCGAAGGCGACCGCCGGGGTCGAGTAGAAGGCACCGGTGCCGCCGAAGCCGGGGCCGAGCGAGCCGGCCTGCCATTTGAGCTCGCCGGTCTCGGCGTCGACCGCGTTCATGTGGCCGCCGTAGTCGCCCACGTAGAGCTTGCCGTCCTTGTAGGCCGGCGCCGACTTGACCGGCCCGCCCAGCGCCGTCGTCCAGCGCACGTTGCCGCTGATCGTGCTGAGCGCATAGAGGTTGCCGTCCTCGCAGCCGAAGTAGACGGTGCGGCCGATCACCAGCGGCGAGGACTCGGCTCGGCTCGGCAGCGAGCGCTTCCAGATCGTCTTGCCAGTCTTGGCGTCGAGCTTGAGGACATGGCCGGGAACGAGGTTGACGATGTAGAGGCGGTGGTTGGAGTAGGCGGGCGAGGAGGCGTTGAGGCGCCCGACCCGACGCTTCCACAGCTCCTTGCCGGTATCGGCGTCGAGCGAGTAGGCGAAGCCGCTGTTGTTGACGAAGTAGAGCCGCCCGGCGACGAAGATCGGCGGGAACTCGAGCAGCGGCCGGTCGGTGAAGCGCCAGAGTTTGTCGAACGGGGGCTTGATCCCCTTTGCCGGCAGGTAGCGGGTGCGCGCCCGGTCGAACCCGAACATCGGCCAGTTGACCGTCTTCGCTTTCGGCGGCGGCTTCTTGGGCTTTTCCGGTTTGAAGATCGCGTCCGGGTTGTGGACGTCGGCCGGGCGCTTCAGCGACTCGTAGGCGATGGCCGCGCCGGCGATCGCCAGGATCAGAACGACGGCGGCGCCGATCACCCAACCCCGATGCTCGCTCCAGAGCCGCCTCGGGTCCCGCAGCAACCCTGCCGCTGCTGCTATCCGCGCCTTCGGGTCGCGCGGGCGGCGGGCCTCGGGCCCGCCCTCAACCATTCGCGGCGGCGAGACGCTCGGACTCGGTGGCGATCCCGGCGAGGAGCCGGGAGATCGACAGCTTGACAACCGGAATCAGGGCACCGCCGACAAAGGGGATGGTCGGTGTCGTGCGGAGCGCGTAGACGACCTTGGTGCCACCGTCCTGCGGGGTCAGCGAGACGGTGCCGACGTGATCGCGCAGCGGCGCCCCGGAGAGCATCTTGTAGGAGTAGCGCTTGCCCGGCTCGTAGGCGAGGATTTCCTCTCGCAACGGCCCCAGCGCCGTGAACACCCGGATCGCCCCGACGCCGTTGCGCTCCGTCTCCCCCTGCCGCTCCAGGCTCGACTTCCGCAGCGGCGTGAACTCCGCGTAGCGCTCGTGGTCGGTCATCACCTCGAAGACCGTCTCGGGTGGCGCGGCGACCTGGCGCTGGTAGGTGAAGCTGGCCATTGGGAAAGGCTATAGATGCCGCTGGCTAGCTCAGCTGCCAGCGCTGTGGGTCGGTTCCCTCGACTGTCGCAACCTCGCCTTGGATCGCCATGTGGTCGAGGCAGGAGAGGACGATCTGCAGAGCCCAGGCGCTGGCCGGGGTGTTGACGCCCTCCGGCCCGAGGATGTCGGCGACCACCTCGAAGGCGGTCTTCTCGCCGTCGCCGAGCGAGGCGCGGACTTTGCCGAGCAGTTCGCCAACCTGCTCGCGAGAGGCGGCGATCTTCGCCACGGGATCGCGGAAGGGGCGGCCGTGGCCGGGCAGGACGAGGTCGACGTCGAGCGGCTCGACCTCGTCGAGGCCACCGAGGAATTCGCCGATCGGGTCGGGGCTGTGGCCGTAGTCGAAGAAGAGGACGGTGCGGCCGAGCAAGTGGTCGCCGGAGATCATCAGCTTGCGCTCGGGCTGGTGCAGGACGACGTGCGAGGGGGCGTGGCCCGGCGTCTCGTAGACCTGCCAGGCGCCGAGGTCGGTCTCGACCTCCACCCCCGGCACGAGCTCGCGGTCGGGCTCGCGGATCGCGTCGATCCCGGTCTCTGCATCGCCCTGGCGAGACTCGCGATAGCGCTCCAGCGCCGCCAGCGGCACGCCGCTCTGGCGCGCCACCTCGATCCGCCGCTCCAGCGCCGCCCTCGGGTCGTCGGCCATCAGCCGCACGTGCCCCCAGGCCGGGTGCATCCAGAGCTCGCAGCCGGCCGCCTCGCAGATCGAGGCGGCGAGCCCGTAGTGATCGGTGTGGGAGTGGGTGCAGACGACCAGCTTCACGTCCTCGAGCCCGAAATCGGCTTGGGCCAAGGCCAGGTCCAGTTGCCGCAGCCGCCCCTTGCCGCCCATCCCGGTGTCGAAGAGGACGATGCCGCCGTCGTGGGCGACCGCCCAGGCGTTGCCGTGGGGGACGCCGGGCCAGGGCAGCGGCAGCCGCAGCCGCCAGATCCCCGGCAGAGTCTTTTCCGTCCGCGGCGCATTAGCCCGCTCCTCCAAGCTCATGCAGCGCATCCTCTCACCGACACGCACCCGCGCAATGTGACCAACCCCACGGTCGACGGGCCGATTGCGTCCGCTATGCGGACGTTTTCGGCCCATCGGCGGGCGGTTCGGGGTGCTCGAACTCCTGCATGAGACCGGCGATCGCGAAGCAGAGGGCCCCGGTCAGCGTCCCCCAGTTGGCGACCCCGACCGCCAGCTCGTCGCCGGTCGAGGGGCGGACGAAGGCGGCCACGGCGGCGACCATGAACAGGACCGAGCCGAGCTGGTTGACGACGACGATCTTCCAGCCGAGATCATGGCGCTCGCCGCGGCGACGGTCACGGTCGATCCCCTTCAGGGCGAGCGAGCCGGAGACGAGGAAGAGCGCGCAGCCGACCACTTCCGGCGACCAGACCAGGCGGTGCTCCTGGGCAGTGCTGATCGTGCCGGCCAGGCGACAACCAGGCTGACCCCGAAAAACAGGGTGCCGACGAACAGCGTCACCGCGCTCGCCCAGTCGAGCCGACCGGGCTCCAGCGACCACCAGCGCCAGGTGGTGAAGAAGACGCCGCCGGCGAGAAAAACCGCGGCGCTCAGCCTCGGCCCGCCGACGTCCCCCTGCGCCAGCGCCGCCCGAGCGCGAACAGCGAGCCGCCGAGCACGAACGCCGTCGCCGAGACCCTGTTGATTCGCCGCCGCCGCACGCCGGCGGGAGACTACGGGGCGACGAAGGTGCTCGGGTCGGGACCGGTGCGGTGGCCGGCGTCGAGACGGGCGATCGTCGCCATGTCGTCCTCACCGAGTTCGAACTCGAACAGCTCGAAGTTCTCGCGGATCCGCTCCGGCGTCGCCGATTTGGGGATGACGACGTTGCCGAGCTGGAGGTGCCAGCGGAGGATCACCTGGGCCGGCGTGCGTTCGTGGTGGGCGGCGATCGTCGCGATCGTCTCCTCGTCCAGCAGCTCGCCCTGGGCGAGCGGGCTCCAGGCCTCGGTGGC
>DASYLY010000078.1:0-36051 GCA_036009365.1 Solirubrobacterales bacterium | reverse complement strand
AGGTCCGGGGCTAGGGTCCCAGCGTGATCCCTCGAGCCTCCGGGGCAGGGGCACCCAATCCGCCCACGCACCGCAGCCCATCAGCCTTACGTGTGGCTGGGAGTCCGGTCGCTCTACCCGGAAGGCTCAAGGGACCACGCTGGAGCCCTAGCCTCGGATCAGCTGCGCAACGGCCTTCCGGGTAGGGCGACTGGACTCCCCTCCCACCGGGGCCTCTAGATATCGCGCAAGTCGAACGCCCGCAGTCCCTCGGGGCCCCCGTCGCTGCAATCGAAGAACCTGCGGTTGACGCAGTCATAGCTCTCAGCGGTGCCCTCGTAAGCACGCTCGACCGAAAACTGGCAGTGCGGCAACGGCTCACCCGTCATCTTGACGCCGCCGAACCCGCCGGGCTCCAGCACCGCCTCGAGGTCGACCTCGGCGCCGAAGACCTTCTGCAGGCAGCCGACGTACTGGACGCCGGTGAGGCCGTCGACGTGGCTGTAGAGGAAGCGACAGCCCAGCTCCAAGCAGCCACGCGGCTCGACCATCTTGTCGCAGAAGGAGCGACACTGCCGACACTCCCCAGCTTGGGTGCGCGTAGCGGGCATGGGAGGAGTCTAGGGACGCCATGCCGCGAAAACCAAGGCGTTTGTCTATTCAGGCCGCAAGCGCGTCGGCACCGAGCACATGGCCCAGCTCGGCCCGGAGACTGCTGGAGGGCTTGACGCGGTACTCGTTGCCGAGCTGGAGGCTGCGTTGCCCCTCGCGGGTCCGCATCACCAGGTGCACCTCGGCGTCTCCCTTGTGGTGCTCGAGCACCGCCTTCAGCTCGTCGACGGTGTCCGGCCCCATCTTCGCCGCGTCGAGAACCAGGCGCAGCGGCCCTGACGGGGCGGCGGCGATCTGCGGTGCCCGGGCGATCTCGGCAGCGTCCGGTTCGAAGCGCTCGGCCTCCTGCACGACCAGCTTCGTCTCACCCCTGTCCTTGTGGTCGAGCCGGCCCCGGACGACGACGATCGCGTCCGGCTGAATCACCGCGGCGCTCTCGGCCTGATCGGCCTTGAAGACCAGCATCTCGACCTGGCCTTCGACGTCGTCAAGGGTCGCAAACATCATCTGGTTGCCGCTCTTGGTGCGGATCTTCTTGCAGTCGACGACGATGCCGCCGACCGTCACCCAAGACCCGTCCGGTTTGCTGCCGAGCTGGGCCAGGCTGCAGTCGACGCGCGCCCGCAGCGCTCCCCGGACTTCGGTCAAGGGGTGCGAGGAGAGGTAGGTGCCAAGCGTCTCCTTCTCCAGCGCCAACAGCTCGGCGCGCTCGAACTCGACGGCGGAGATCGGTGGCCGGTGGTGGGCCTGAGAGGCCGCCCCTCCCCCTCCCCCGGCGTCGTCGCCGAAGTCGAAGATCGAGCCTTGTCCGAGTTGAGCGTCCTCCTGCGCCTTCTGGCCCGCCGACTGGGCGGCCGGCAGCGTTTCCAGCATCCCTTTGCGGGTCGCCTCGGTCGAGTCGAGGGCGCCGCACTTGATCAGGCATTCGATCGCCCGTTTGTTGACGGCACGCGAATCGACGCGCTCGCAGAAATCCCAGATCGAGGCGATCTCACCGTCCTCGCGAGCCCGCAGGATCGCCTCCACCGCCGAGTGGCCGACGTTCTTGACCGCGTCGAGGCCGAAGCGGATCGCCTTCTCGTTGACGACGAAGCTGTGGTCGGAGGAGTTGACGTCGGGCGGCAGCACCTCGATCCCCATTTCCTCGCAGCGGTTGACGAAGAAGGGGACCTTGTCTTTGGTGTTCATCACCGAGGAGATCACCGCCGCCATGTACTCGGCCGGGTAGTTGGCCTTGAGGTAGGCGGTGCGGTAGGCGATCAGCGCGTAGCAGGCGGCGTGGGACTTGTTGAAGGAGTAGTCGGCAGCCGCCTCCATCAGCGACCACATGTCGTTGGCGACCTTGCCGGCGGTGTTCGATGCCTGCATCCCTTCGAGGAATTTGGCCTTCATCGTCGCCATCAGGTCGCGCTTCTTCTTGCCGATCGCCTTGCGCAAATCGTCCGCCTCGGAGGGGCTGAAGCCGGCCATCTGCTTGGCGATCTCCATCAACTGCTCCTGGTAGAGGACGCAGCCGAAGGTCGGCTCGGTGATCGGCCGCAGGCGCGGGTCCGGATAGGTGACCGAGGAGGGGTCGCGCTTGCCCTTGGCGTAGGCGGGGATGTAGCTCATCGCGCCGGGGCGGTAGAGCGAGACGAGGGCGACGATGTCGTCGAATTCGGTCGGCCGCACCTTCTTCATCGCCTCGCGCATACCCTCGGACTCGAGCTGGAAGACGCCGGTCGAGTCGCCCTTGGCAAGCATCTCGAAGGTCGGCTTGTCGTCCATGGGAATCTCGGCGATGTCGAGCCTGTCGCCGCGCGAGCGCTCGATGATGTCGATCGCGTCCTCGATCACGTCGAGGTTGCGGAGGCCGAGGAAGTCCATCTTCAGCAGCCCGATCTCCTCGATCGGCCCCATCGAGTACTGGGTCACGATCTTGTACTGACGCTCCGGCTTGCCCGACCCGTTGCCGACGGCGGCGGGGGCGGTCTTGTCCTCGGCCAGCTGCAGCGGCACGATCTCCTGCAGCGGCCGGTCGGCGATCACCACCGCAGCAGCGTGGATCGAGTTGTTGCGGATGATCCCCTCGAGCCCCTGGGCGACGTCGATTATCCGTTTCGCGTCGGGCTCGGCGTCGTAGGTCTTGCGCAGCTCCTGGCCGTCCTTGAGGCACTCCTTGAAGGAGGGGCTGCGGCCCATGATCGGCTCCGGGATCTGCTTCGCGAGGCGATCGCCGGTGCCGTAGTCGAAGCCGAGCACACGCGCTGCGTCGCGGGTCGCCGCCCGCGGCGCCATCTTGCCGAAGGTGATGATCTGGGCGACCGATTCGCGGCCGTATTTCTCACCCACGTAGCGGATCATCCGCTCGCGGCCGCGGACCGAGAAGTCGATGTCGATGTCCGGCATCGATTTGCGGCCGGGGTTGAGGAAGCGCTCGAAGAGCAGGTCGTTGGCGAGCGGGTCAAGGTCGGTGATGTTGAGGTTGTAGGAGACGATCGAGCCGGCCGCCGAGCCACGACCCGGGCCCACGGCGACGCCGTTTTCCTTGGCGTAGCGGATGAAGTCCCAGACGATCAGGAAGTAGGAGGAGAAGCCCATCTCCAAGATCACGCCGAGCTCGAACTCGAGCCGCTCGACCGCCTCGGCCGGCGGCGGGTCGCCGTAGCGCTCGCGCAGCCCCTCCTCCGCGATCCGGCGCAGCATCGCCTCCGGCTCCTCGCCGTCCTCGGTCGGGTAGCGCGGCAGCAGCAGCTTGCCCAGCTCGATATCGAGCGAACAACGGTCGGCGATCTCCAGCGTGCTCGGGATCGCGTCCGGCCACTCGGCGAACGACTCCGCCAGTTCTTCGTTGCTCTTGAGATAGAACTCGTTGGTGTCGAAGCTCATCTTCGGCGCTTCCAGCGTCGATTTCGTCTGCACGCAGAGCAACGCCGCGTGGTTGTCGAAGTCCTCGCGCCGCAGGTAGTGGACATCGGCGGTGCCGACCAGCGGCCGACCCAGCTCGCGGGCGTAGCGGACGATGCCGTCATTGGCCTTGTCCTGCTCGGGAATCCCGTTCTTCTGCACCTCGAAGTAGACCTGCTCGGGCCCGAACGCCTGGATCAGATCGTCGAGGTGGGCGCGGGCGTCGTCTTGGCGCTCTTCGATCAGGCGCCGACAGAAGCGCGACTGCAGGCACCCGGTGAGAACGATCACGCCCTCGGCGTAAGTCTCGAGCAGCTCCATGTCGACGTTGGCTTTGCCTCGGGCGAAGCCCTCGAGGAAGCCAGCGGAGGTGAGCTTGACCAGGTTGGCGAAACCCTGATCGCTTTCGGCCAGGAGGGTCAGGTGATTGCGCTCGTAGCGCGTCTGTTCTTTGACCGTCTTGTGATTGTCGACGAGGTAGGCCTCGAGCCCGACGATCGGTTTGATCCGGTGCTTCTGGCAGGCCTTGTAGAGGTCGACGGCGCCATTCATGACTCCGTGGTCGGTCAACCCCAGCGCCGGCTGATCAAGCTCCGCCGCCCGTGCCGCCATCGCGTCGATCTTGCAGGCGCCATCGAGCAGCGAGTACTCGCTGTGGACATGCAGATGGGCAGCTGAGGGGACGCTCACGGGGTGGCAGCGATCATGCCAAGCGGGGCAGATGCCAAGGCCCCCGTTTGTGACGCTTTCGCGCAAATCCGGGGGGATTTCGTTGCAGGTGGTGAGCGGATGGGCCTCGCGAAGCCGAGCCTTCGAGGGCGCTGACTACAGGTGATTGGCGAGGATGCTTGCCAGGACTACGGCGGCGAGGCCACCGCCGACCCGCAGCATCGTTCGCTGGAGTGATTCGAGCCGGGCCGTCATCGCATCGAAGCGGGAGTTGACAGCATCGAAGCGCGCGTTCACCGAGTCATTCGCCGAGTCGAAGCGGGCATTTACCGAATCGTTCATTGAGTCGAAGCGTGCATTAAACGCGTCGTTCATCGAATCAAAGCGGGCATCGACGGTGGCGAATCCGGCACGCATCTCCGCACGCACTTCACGGATGTCCCTGTCGACGCGGTCGAAGCCGGTGTCCATGCGGTGCGCGAGGTCGTCGATGCGATCGTCGGTCCAGGCTTCTCTCACGGCGTTCATGGTAGCCAGCCTAGAGGGCTATTTCGCGCGGGTGGCGCGCAAGATGAAGCTAAAGCGTCGACAGACAGTAAATTTCAGCAAAAATCAGGCGCAGACCCAGGCGCCGCCGCCGGAGTCGGCCCAGATCTCCGCGGCGATCCGGTCCTGTTCGGCTTTGGGAGCGTTCTGGGGCTCGCCCTGCCCACCGTAGAGTTCCCAGGTGGAGGGCAAGATCTGGTAGGCGCCGCCGGCGCCGCTGGACGGATTGAGGGCGCTGTAGTTGCCGCCGGACTCGCACATCACGATGTAGGCGGGGATCGAGTACGGGCCGCCGAGCCAGCGGCCGACTTCTTCTTCGGCTTCCTCCTGGCTGGCCGCTTCCGCAGCGGCGGCACGGGCGGCCTGGATCTCGCCCACCCAGACGTCGATGTTCGACTTCAGGTCGGCGAGTGAGGCTTGGCGGACGGCGGTCGCTTCCTCCAACTGCGACGTCGCCAGCTCGGCGTTCACACGGACCGAGGAGATCTCCTCGCGGGCGACCGCAAGCCTCTCGTTGTAGGCGACCGCACGGTCCTCCAGCGCCGCCACCTCATCCAGGCGATCGCTAACCGTGTCGCGTACCTCCCCGACCCGCTGGGCAAGAGCGGCATCGGATTCCTGGATCTCCTGCAGGTATGCGGTGCGAGTGGCAAGCTCGGCGTAGTCGCCGGAGCCGAGGACGACGCTGGCGGTGCTCGGCGAGCCGCTTTCGTAGATCGCGACCAGTCGGTCGGCGAGCAGACCGCGGGCGCGACGCAGGCGCGCCTTCTCGACTTCGAGGCGCTGCCGCGACCGATCCGCCCGGCGACCGAGCTGGGCGGCGCGCTCCTCTCCCGTCGCAAGCAGATCGCTGAGCCGCCGCTCACGGGCCGCAGCCGCCGCCGCTTCCGCTTCGGCGGCCGCCAGCCGCTCCTGCTCGGCGCGCAGGTCGGCGGCGATCGAGCCCGCCTCGTTGCGCGCGGATGCGAGTTTCGCCTGCAACGAAACGGCGTCGGCGACATCGGGCGGCGCCACGGCAAAGCCCAGCCCGCAGAGCATCAAAGCCACGCAGACCGCCAGGGCTGGGTGTCGTACCTGGGCCCGCGCCACGAAGCGACCGAGGGTACAGCTCGTCAGTGAGTGCTCACGGGTTGTCGATAAGCCGCAACGGACCTTGCGCCTCGTCCGCCCTGGAATGCGTCGGGCTAGCCCTCGGGAACGTCGCGGCTGGCGAAGTAGGCGAACAGCGCCACCAACACCGCAGCCAGGCCGGCGACGCCGATCCGGATCTCACGCCGGTAGCGGCGGCGGGCGTAGGTAAGGGCGAAGCGGATCGCCGCCCTGCCGACCGCGTCGTACATCACCCCTCCCCCGCGCCGTCGTGCCGCAGCCGGTAGGCCATCCGCGACTGCAACGAGAAGAGCTCGATGAAGCCCGGCGAGGCGGTCTGCGAGAAGAGCCCGCCCGACTCGGAGAAGCTCGCCAGCTGGGCGTCGTAGACGGCGTTGGGCGAAGAGCGGGTGACGACCCGGACGCTGCCTTTGTAGAGGTGCAGCCCGATCTCACCGGTGACCTGGGCGTTGACCGCGTCCATGTAGGCGTCGAGGTCGGTGCGCAGCGGCTCCCACCAGAGGCCGGCGTAGACGAGGTAGCCCCACTTCTGATCCAGCGCAGTCTTGAACTGGTTCTGGTGGATCGTGCCGACCAGCCGCTCCAGCTCCTCGTGGGCGGTGAGGACGATCGCCGCGGCGGGAACCTCGTAGATGTCGCGCACCTTGAGGCCGACGATCCGGTCCTCGATGTGGTCGACGATGCCCACCCCGTGGCGGCAGCCGATCTCGGCCGCCCTTTCGAGCAGCTCGACCAGGCCGAGCCGCTCGCCGTCGAGCGAGACCGGCACGCCGGCCTCGAAGCCGACCGTCAGCGTCTGCGCCTCGTCCGGCGCCAGCTCGGGGCGGCTGACCAGCTGGAAGACATCGTCCTCGGGAGCGTGGTCGAGATCCTCGATCCAGCGTCCCTCGGAGGAGCGGCCCCAGAGGTTGTCGTCGATCGAGTACGGCGTCACCTCGGTGCCGCCCTTGACCGGGATGCCGTGCTCGCGGGCGTAGGCGATCTCCTCCTCGCGGCCCATCTCCCAGGAGCGCACCGGCGCGATCGTGCGCAACTCCGGCGCCAGCGTCGCCACCGTCGCCTCGATCCGCACCTGGTCGTTGCCCTTGCCCGTGCAGCCATGGGCGATCGTGTCGCAGCCGGTCTGGCGGGCGTACTCGACCGCCAGCGCCGCGATCAGCGGCCGGCCCAGGGCGGTGAAGAGCGGATAGCCGTTGCCGTAGACGGCGTTGGCCTTGATCGCCGGGACCAGGAACTCGGCGGCGAAGCGCTCGCGGGCGTCGACCACGTGGCACTCGACGGCGCCGAGCCGCCGCGCCTTGTTCTCGATCACCTCGTAGTCCTCGCCGGGCTGGCCGAGGTTGACGGTGAGGCAGACGACCTCGGCGTCATAGGAGTCCTGGATCCACTTCAGCATCACGCTGGTGTCGAGCCCGCCCGAGTAGAGCAGCAGCACGCGTTGCACCTCGGCCGGGTCGGCCTCGTAGCTGGCGGTGGGGGCGGGTTGGGCGCGCGGATTCTCGGTCACGGCCGCGGAAGTCTCGCATGCCAACGGCCTACGACGACGGCCGGCGCTGCCAGACTCCAGGGCGATGCGCCGTCTCGGCCACATCATCTCGATCGCGCTGATCACCGCCGGGGTGGTCCTGATCGCCGAGGTCGCGATCACGCTCGCCTACGAGGAGCCGCTTTCCTCGATCTATGGCTCGATCAAGCAAGGGGAAGCAGCGAGCGAACTGAAGGAGATCGAAGCCGCCTACCCGGCGAGCGTCGACCGCGACGCGCTTGCCGGCGCCGACAGCGAGCCGGAGCGCATCGCGATCCTCGCCCGCCAATACGCCGCCGGGGCCGAGGAGGGCAAGCCGATCGGCCACATCGTCGCTTCCGATATGGACGGCCTCGACATCGTCGTCGTCCAGGGCACCGACAAGGCCAGCCTCGAAAAGGGTCCCGGTCACTACCCGGAGACGCCCTTCCCCGGCCAGGGCGGCACGATCGGGATCGCCGGCCACCGCACCACCTACCTGGCTCCGTTCCGCCATATCGACTCGATCGAGCGCGGCGACAAGATCACCATGAAGATGCCGTACGGGACCTTCGTCTACCGCGTCCAGGCGACGACGATCGTCGCGCCGGACGAGGTCGAGATCGTCGGCGACGTCGGCTACGAGCGGCTCGTGCTCAGCGCCTGTCACCCCCTCTACAGCGCCGCCGAGCGCTACATCGTCTTCGCCCGGCTCGTCAGCGAGCGGCTCGCCGGCGGCGTCTGAGCAAGCGCGCCGCTAGGGCGCTTCGATACCGCCGCTGCCGCCTTCTTCGCCTTCTTCTTCGGGTGCGGTGGTTTCTTCGGGTGCGGTGGTGGTTTCCTCGGTCGTCGTCGACTCGGTCGTGGTCGGCGTCGTCGTCGTCGACTCAGTGGTCGTCGACTCGGTCGACTCGGTCGTCTCGGTGGTCGACGGGACCGTCAGGATCGAGGTGTCAGACGGGGTCGAGCCGCTGTCGCTGTCGCCCCCGGCAATTACGACGACCGCTACAACGAGACCGACGATCACCGCGACAAGGCCGGCGATCACCAGGCGCGTGTTGCCATGTGGCTTACCGCCGCCGGGAGGTTGGTCTTCGGGTCCCATCAGACGAGTCGGGTCCTCGTGCATCTATCCCTCCGGGCCGAGTATGGCGTCGAGTATCGGGGCGGTGTCGTCGATCTCGAAGCCGACCCTGAGCCTGTTCTCGATCTCCTCCCGGCTGGCGCCGGAAACGGCCATCTGGGTAGCGAGAAGACGGGCGGCGGCCGGGGTTCCTCCCGGCGAGGCCGGCTCGGGTTCAGGCTCCGACTCGGGAGCGGGCGGCTCTGGCCTGGGCGGCGCTGGGGGGGCTTCGAAGACCGGCTCCTGGGGGGCCTCGGGCTCAGGCTTCTGATCGGGCTCAGGCTCGACCGGCGGCTCCGGCCGTGGCTCCCGAAAGGGCTCTGATGCCGGCTCTTCGACCACGGGCACAGGCTCGACGGCGCTCAAGTACGGCGTCGGGGCCGGCGGCTCCGGAACCACTGCCGGCGGAGGCGGAGCCGCTGCAGGCGGCGCGGCCGAGGTCGGCGCCGCGGAAGGCTGGTCGACCTCGCCGAGCGAGGCAAGCAGCTGATCGGACTGGCGCCTGATCGCCTCCGCCTGGGCGACAAGCGAGTCGCTCAGTTGCGAGAGCGAGGAAAGCCGCGCGGCGACGACCCGGTCGGCCTCCGCCTGGGCCTCCTCGAGGTAGCGGCGGGCCTGCGCTTCGGCGTCGTCGATTACCGCGCTGGCGGCCTTCTCGGCAGCCTCGACGATCTTTGCGATCCGCTCGGCGGTGCTGCTCGCCACGGGTCGGGGCGCAAATGGACGGTCCGAAGGGGTCACTTGACCGACAAGCCTAGAGGGCTTCGCGGATCAGTCCAACCGCGCGCTCGATCTGGGATGCCTCTACCACCAGCGGCGGCAGAAGCCGCAACCGCCCGGGCGTCGGGACGTTGACCACGAGGCCGCGTCGCAGCAGATCCGTCGCGAGCTCGTGGGCGTCAACCCCGTCCCCCAGGGCGACACCAATCATCAGCCCGCGACCATCCGTGCCGCGGACGGCGTCGAGCTTCTCGAGCTGCCCCCGCAGCTCGGCACCGAGCTCGCGCACACGGCGCAGCAGCTCGCGGTCGTCGACGATGTCGAGCACCGCGTTGGCCGCGGCGGCAGCGACCGGGGCGCCGGCAAAGGTCGAGCCGTGATCGCCTGGCTCGAGCACCTCGCCGACGTCCGGGCTGGTGATGCAGGCACCGATCGGCAGGCCGCCGCCAAGCGCCTTGGCCGCGACGATCAGGTCGGGGCGAACCGGGGTCTGCTCGTAGGCCCACAGCGACCCGGTCCTGCCGACCCCGGTCTGGATCTCGTCGAGAATCAGCAGCGCACCCGTCTCGTCGCATGCCTGTCGAGCCGCCAGAAGGGCCTCATCGCTGACCGGGTTGATGCCCGCCTCGCCCTGGATCGGCTCGATCAGCACCGCCGCCGTGCGCTCGTTTACCGCCGCCCGCAGCGCCGCAGCATCGTCGAAGGGCACCGAGCGGAAGCCGGGCAGCATCGGCCCCAGCGCCTCGTTGCAAGCCATCCTCGGGGTTGCCGCCAGAGCGCCGTAGGTGCGACCGTGGAAATCACCCTCGAAGCTGACGATCTCCGGCTCGGCGACGCCGCGGCCGTGGGCATGCTTGCGGGCGAGCTTGATCGCGCACTCGACCGCCTCGGTGCCGGAGTTGGAGAAGAAGACACGACCGCCGAGGCTGGACTCCGAGAGGCGCTGGGCCAGCCGCGCCATCGGCTCGGTGTAGAAGAGGTTGGAGACGTGCATCAGGCGTTCGGTCTGCTCCTGCACCGCCTCGACCACCGCCGGGTGGCAGTGGCCGACGGAGCTGACCGAGATGCCGCTGAGGAAGTCGAGGTACTCCTTGCCGTCGGCGTCCCAGAGCAGGGCCCCCTCGCCGCGGACGAAGTCGACCTCCGCCCGGCGGTAGGTCCGCATCAGGTAGCGCTCGTCGAGCGCGCGGGCCTCGGCCAGGCTCATGGAGTCACCATCGTGCCGATGCCGGCGTCGGTGAACAGCTCCAGCAGCAGGCTGTGGGTCTTGCGGCCGTCGATGATGTGGGCCGACTGAGCGCCGCCGCGGATCGCGTCGACGCAGGCCTGCAGCTTCGGCCGCATCCCGCCGTCGATTCCCTCCAGCCGCTCTTCGACCTCGGTCACGGTGGCACGGGAGATCAGCGACTCCTCCTCGCCTGGGTCGGCCAGCCAGCCCTCGACGTCGGTGAGGAAGATCGCCTTGTGGGCACCGAGCGCGGCCGCAACCTTGCCGGCAGCCTCGTCGGCGTTGACGTTGTAGGACTGACCCTTGCCGTCGGAGGCCGAGGAGGCGATCACCGGGATGTAGTCGGTGGCGATGTGGTTGAGGACGTCGACGTCGACCCGCTCGATCGAGCCGACGAAGCCGACCTGCTCGGCGTTGGCGACCGGGGAGACCTCAAACAGGGTGCCGTCCTCGCCGGAGAGCCCGACCGCGGGCTGACCGTGGCGGTTGAGCCGCTGCACGATCTCCGAGTTAAGTTTGCCGCGCAGGACCATCTTCGCCACCTCGACCGTCTCAGCGTCGGAGACGCGCAGCCCCTCGTGGAACTTGACCTCGAGGTCAAGTCGCTCCATGTAGCGGGTGATCTCGGGGCCGCCGCCGTGGACGATCACCGGCTTCAGCCCGACGTACTTGAGCAGGACGACGTCGGTGGCGAAAGCCTCGCGCAGGGCCTCGTCGCGCATCGCCGCGCCGCCGTACTTGATCACCACGGTGCGGCCGTGGAACTCGCGGATGTAGGGCAGCGCCTCGAGCAGCGTCTCGACGCTGGTCCCCGCGGCCCGTGACTGCGGTGCCTGCTCGGTCATCTCCCGCTCCTCTCGCTCACGTCGTGTACTCGGCGTTGATCCGCACGTACTCGTAGCCGAGGTCGGAGAACCAGACGTGGGCGTTGTGCTCGCCGCGCCGCAGCCGCAGGCCGATCTCTGCCTCGGCGACGTCCTCGCCCAGCTCGGCGGCGTCGATCGCCTCGGCGCCGATCTCCTCCAGGTCCTCGCCCGCCAGCGCCTGCCCCGCCGCCTGTGCGATCCGGCCCCAGTTGGGGTCGCGGCCGAACAGGGCCGTCTTCACCAGCGGCGAGTTGGCGATCGCCCGGGCGACCCGCTCGGCCTCGGCGGCCGAGGCGGCGCCGCTGACCTCGACCCGGGCGACCCGGGCGGCGCCCTCGCCATCGGCGACGATCTCGATCGCCAGCTGCAGCAGCACGGCGTCGAGCAGCCCCGCCGGCAGCGGCATCCCCGATGCCCCGCTCGCCTGCAACAGCACGGTGTCGTTGGTGCTCATCTGGCCATCGACGGTAATCCGCTCGAAGGAGGCCTCGACGGCGCGGCGCAGCTGCGCGTCGGCGTCCTCGACGACCGCATCGGTCTGGACGAAGCAGAGCATCGTCGCGAAGCCCGGTTCGATCATCCCCGCGCCCTTAGCTTGAGCTGAGAGGGTGACGCCGCCCGCGCGCAAGGTGCAGCGCTTCGGCCAACGGTCGGTGGTGAGGATCGCGTCGGAGAAGGCATCGCCGCCAGCGGGCGAAAGCGAACTCGCGGCCTCGCCGATTCCGGCCAGGACCGCCTCGACCGGCAACGGCACGCCGATCGTCCCGGTCTCGGCCACCGCGACCTGCTCACTCGGCAGGTCGAGCTGAGCAGCGGTCGTCTCGCACATCGCCAGCGCGTCGGCGTAGCCGGCCTCGCCCGTCTCGGCATTGGCGTTGCCGGAGTTGACCACCGCGGCGCGGATCCGGCCCCGGGCGCAGCGATCGCGGCAGACCCGGATCGGCGCCGCCGCCGAGGCGTTGCGGGTCAGCAGCAGGGCGCTGGAGAGGTGCTCGGCATCGCAGACGAGCAGGCCGACATCGGTCTTGCCGCCCCCCTTGAGCCCACAGTGGGCGCCGCCGGCGCGGAAGCCGGGTGCGAGCTGGGCCGGGTCGAGCTCTTCGACCTGACCGGGAGCCTGCACCCAGCGCGACCTGAAAAAACCGCCGCGCTCGCTCACAGCAGCCCCGCCGTCTCGTCGAGCCCCAGCATCAGGTTGAGGTTCTGGACCCCTTGCCCGGAGGCGCCCTTCCAGATGTTGTCGATCGCCGCGAAGGCGAGCACCCGCCCGTGCTCCTCGACGGTGACATAGAGATGGCACTCGTTCGTCTCGCGCACCGCCCGTAGGTTGGGTGGGCCGTCTAGCAAGGTGACGAAGGGCTCGCCTGCATAGCGCTCCCGGTAGAGCGCCTGCACCTCGTCCTTGCCGATCGGCTCGCTGAGCTGGGCGAAGCAGCTCGCCAGCTCACCCTGATCGAGCGGCAGCAGGTGGGGGACGAAGGTGACCGGGGCGGGACTGCCGAGCGCCGCCAGCTCCTGCTCGATCTCGGGCCGGTGCCGGTGCCCCTCGGTCTTGTACGGGAAGGCGTTCTCGGTCATCGCCGAGAAGTGGACGAGGTCGTCGCTGCTGCGGCCGTAGCCGGAGGTGCCCTGCATGGCGCTGACGACGACGTCGGCGAGCAGGCCGCGCTCGGCGAGCGGCGCCAGCGCCAGCACGCTCGCGGTCGGATAGCAACCTGGGGTCGCGACCAGCTTCGCCCCGTGCAGCTCCTCGCGGTAGAGCTCGCTCAGCCCGTAGACGGCTTCCCCCAGCGGCTCGGGGGCCTTGTGCTCGCCGTACCAGCGCTCGTAGGTGGCGAGGTCGCGCAGGCGGTAGTCGGCGGAGAGGTCGACGACGATCGTGCCGCGTTCGCGCAGGGCGGCCACGGTCGGCGCCGAGGCGCCATGTGGGTAGGCAACGATCGCGGCGTCGACGTCGACGTCCTCGAGGTCGAGCTCGGTCAGCTCGATCGGCACCCGGTAGCGCGGGTAGAGCTGGTCGAGCCGCTTGCCGGCATCGCTGCGCGAGGTCGCGGCGACCAGCTCCAGGTTCGGGTGGTTCCAAACGATCTGGGCGGCTAGGGCGCCGGTGAAGCCGGAGGCGCCGGCGACCAGCACCCGCGCCGCAGCTACGCCGTCAAGTGGTTGTGGGCGCGCCTCAGCCACGCAGCGACCCCCCCAGCTTCTCCAACCCGGCCTCGATCGCGGCCCGCGGGCCGGCGACATCCTCGTCGCTGAGGGTGCGGTCGTCGGCGCGGAACTCGAGCCGCAGGGCAAGGCTCTTCAGCCCCTCCCCCACCTGCTCGCCTTCGTAGAGGTCGAAGACCTCGGCGCTGCGCAGCAGCTCGCCACCGTCGGCGAGGACGGCCTCGCGCAGGGACGCCGCGGCCACGTCGACCGGCACGACCACGGCAAGGTCCTGGTTGATCGCGGGGAAGGTGGTGACGTCCTCGTAGGTCTCGACGCCGATCGTCGCCGGGGCGAGCAGCGGCGCCGCGTCGAGTTCGAAGCCGACCGCGCCTTCGAGGTCCCACTCGCGGCAGACCAGCGGGTGCACCTCGCCTATCCACCCCGCCGGCACGCCGCCGGCGAGCACTCGGGCGGCCCGGCCTGGATGCAGGAACGACTCGCTCGTCGGCTTAAAGGCGAGCCCGGTGCCGAGCTGCCCGGCGAGCGCCTCCAGCACCGCCTTGAGGGCGAAGAAATCGACCGGCTCGCCACCGCCGCGCCAGGACTTGGCCACCAGAGGCCCGACCGCGAGACAGCCGAGCCGCTGCGGCTCCGTGAACGGCGCCGCACGCTCGCCGGCGAAGTCCCCCGCCAGCCGGCCGACGGGCCCACCTCCCTCGCCATCTGTGGCATTCAGGCCCGCCGGCGGGGTGTTGAGATAGACGCCGCCGGACTCGAAGAGGGCGACGCGGTCATGGTCGCGGGCGAGGTTGCGTGAGGCGACATCGAGCAGCGATCCGAGCAGGGTAGTCCGCATCGCCGACTGATCCTCGGAGAGCGGGTTGGCGAGCAACACCGGCTGTGAGCGCGGATCGTCGGCGTCGAGCCGCAGCCGCCCGAACTCGCCGGGATCGGTGAAGCTCCAGCCGACGATCTGGTCGAAGCCGAGGTCGCGCAGCGCGTCCTCGGCGCGACGGCGCAGGAGCTGCTCGCGGCTGAGGCCGCCGATCCGCGCCGCGGTGGCAGGCAGCGTCGTCGGCAGGTGGCGGTCGAAGTCGTGGATGCGGCCGACCTCCTCGATCAGGTCGACCTCGCGGGTGACGTCGTAGTGGCGCTCCGGCGGCACCGTCACCTCGAGGTCCTCGCCGGCGAGCGCGACGCCGAAGCCGAGCCGCTCCAGGTAGGCGACTTGGTCGGCCTGTGGGATCTCCATCCCGAGCAGACCGCGGACCCTGGCGTCGCGCAACCGGATCACCCGCGCCGCCGGGATCGAGGCGGCGACGTCGATCGTGCCGGGCACCATCCTCGCCCCGCATAGCTCGACCAGCAACTTCGAGGCGATCCGCTGCGCCCGCAGGCAAAGCTCCGGGTGCAGCTGCTTCTCGAAGCGCGCCGAGGCCTCGGAGCGCAACCCGAGCTGTCGCGAGGTGCGGAGGATGTTGGTCCCGTTCCAGTTGGCGACCTCGAGCAGGACCCTGGTGGTCTCCGCGGAGACCTCGGAGACCTGGCCGCCCATGACCCCGGCGACCCCGGTCGGGCCGTCGGCATCGCAGACCAGCACGGTCTCGCTGTCGAGCTCCCGCTCGACCCCGTCGAGGGTGGTCATCTTCTCGCCGGCGCCGGCGGTGCGCACGGTCAGCGCCCCGCCCGGCACCTTGTTGAGATCGAAGGCGTGCAGCGGCTGGGCGGTCAGCAGCATCACGTAGTTGGTGATGTCGACGACGTTGTTGATCGGCCGCTGGCCGGCGGCGCCGAGCCGCGCCTGCAGCCACGGCGGCGAGGGACCGACCTCGACGTCAACGAAGGCGCGGGCGGTGAAGCGCGGGCAGAGCTCCGGCACCTCGACCGTGACCGAGGCCAGCTCGGAGACCTCCCCCGGCCCCTCGGCCGGCGCGTCCTCCGCCCACGGCTCCTCGGCCAGCGGCGCGGCAGTAACCGCGTGGACCTCACGGGCGACGCCGAAGATGCCGAAGCAGTCGCTGCGGTTGGGCGTCACCTCGATCTCCAGGACCGGCTCGGCCACCGGCAGCACCTCGCCCAGCGGCGTCCCCGGTGCGGCGCCGTCCTCAAGCACCATGATCCCGTCCGACTCCTCGGCGATCTCGAGCTCGGCGGCGGAGAGGATCATCCCTTCCGAGGCCACCCCGCGCAGCTTCGCCCGCTTGATCTTGAACCCGCCCGGCATCGTCGCCCCGGGCAGGACGACGGCGACGGTCTGGCCGGCAGCGACGTTGGCAGCGCCGCAGACGATCGTCCGCTCGCCCTCGTCCTCACCGGTGTCGACGCGGCAGACCCGCAGCCGGTCGGCGTTCGGGTGCTGCTCAGCGGCGATCACCTTGCCGACTACAAAGCCCTCCGGATCAACCGGACCGACCGTGGTCACCCGCTCGACCTCGGTGCCGGTCATCACCAGGCGCTCGGCCAGCTCACCCGGCTCGACGCCGGGGTCGCAGTAGGAGCGCAGCCAGGAGTACGGGACCCTCATCCGAACTGCTCCAGCATCCGCACGTCGTTGTCGAAGAAGCGCCGCAGGTCGGGGATGCCGTGGCGCAGCATCGCCACCCGCTCGATCCCGATCCCAAAAGCGAAGCCCTGGACCTGCTCGGGGTCGTAGCCGTTCTCCTCGACGAAGCCGAGCACGTTGGGGTCGACCATGCCGGCGCCGAGAATCTCGATCCAGCCCTGGCCCTTGCAGAGGTTGCAGCGCTCGCCGCTCGCCAACTCCCCCGTTCCACCACACTGGAAGCAGGAGACGTCGACCTCGACGCTGGGCTCCGTGAAGGGGAAGTAGTGGGGCCGCAACCGCACCTCGCGCTCGCCGCCGAACAGCGCTCGCGAGAGCTCCAGCAGGGTCCCCTTGAGATCGGCCAGGGTCAGGCCCTCGGCGATCCCCAGCATCTCCATCTGGTGGAACATCGGGCTGTGGGTAGCGTCGGAGTCGCGCCGGTAGACCTTGCCGGGGACGACGATGAAGATCGGCGGCCCTTGTGACTCCATGGCCCGCACCTGCATCGGCGAGGTGTGGGTGCGGAGCAGCACCTCGGGGTGCGACTGCACGTAGAAGGTGTCCTGGAGCATCCGCGCCGGGTGCCCAGGCGGGTGGTTCAGCGCCGTGAAGTTGTAGTAGTCGTGCTCGATCTCCGGACCCTCGGCGACGCGGTAGCCGAGCCCAACCATCGTGTCCTCGATCAGCCGCGTGGTGCGGGCGATCAGGTGGGCGTGGCCGACCGGCCGCGGCGGCGCCCCCGGCAAGGTGACGTCGATCTGGTCGCTCGCCAGCTTCTCCTCCAGCTCACCGGCGTCGAGCTCGGCGGCGCGCTCCTCGAGCAGCCCCTCCAGCTCCTTGCGCGCCTTGTTGGCGGAGCCGCCGACCCTGCCGCGCTCCTCCTGGGGCAGCTCGGCGATGCCGCGCAGGATCGTCGTCAGCTCGGCTTTGCGGCCGAGCCGGCGGACCCGCAGCTCCTCCAGGGCCGCGGTCGAGCCGGCTGCCGCGATTGCCGTCGCGACCTCACTCCTGATCTCCTCGATCCGCTCAAGCATCGGACTCCGCCTGCCTCATCGATGGCGACGATATCCCCTGAGTGGCGCCTGCCACGCGCTGGGCAGCGATCGCGGCAGCCGCGGCCACGTTGAGCGACTCTGCCGCCCCCGACCGCAACGGGATCGTCGCTGTCACTCCGCACTCGGCCAGAACCTCGCCCGGCAGCCCCTCGCGCTCGGCGCCAAGGCAGATCGTCGCCGCCCCATCGAGGCTCTCCAGACTCTCGCCACCATGGGCGACCAGCGCCACCCGCGGCCTCGGCGTCGTGCTGACCTCGCCGCGCAGCAGTGGCTGGGTGAAGACCGCTCCCATGCTGGCCCGCACCGCCTTCGGCGAGAAGGGATCGGCGCAGCCGGGGCCAAGCACGACCGAGCCGCCCAGCAGGGCGCCGGCGCTGCGGACGATCGAGCCGACGTTGCCAGGGTCAGCGACCCCGTGCAAGTAGACACAGGGCGAGCTGGCCCGCTCGGCCCAGCGCAGCGACCAGACCCCGATCGCCCGCGTCCCCGAGCCCAGCGCGGAGGCGGCGGCCAGCAGCTCCGGCTCGACCTCCTCGCCGCCCAGGCCTGAGCCGGCGGCGGAAAGCAGGAAGCGCGGCTCGGCGCCGGCGGCCAGGCCGGCCTCGACCAGGTCCTCGCCCTCGGTCGCGAACAGCCCCTCGCGCTCGCGGTGCTTGCGCTCGCGCAGCTTGCGAACCAGCTTCAGCTTCTCGTTTTGGGGGCTTTCGATCATGCGATTTCTCTCCTGGAACGAAAAAAGCGGGCCGTCTTCACGGCCCGCCCGGGAAAGTGGAGTGTCAGTGTGCCGCTAGGCGGCCGCACCCTCCCGGGCTAGCTCCACGAATCGGCGGAAGGCCTCTCGATCGTTGACCGCGATCTCGGCCAGCATCTTGCGGTTGACCTCGACCTCGGCCTTACCGAGGCCGTGGATCAGTTCCGAGTAGCTCATGCCCTCGAGCCGCGCGGCAGCGTTGATCCTGGTGATCCAGAGACGGCGAAACTCGCGCTTGCGGTTGCGGCGGTCGCGGTAGGCGTACATCCCCGAGCGCTGCACCTGCTCTTTGGCGAAACGGTAAGAGGAGTGCTTGCGGCCGAAATAGCCCTTCGCTTCCTTCAGCACCTTGCGGCGCTTCTTGCGCGCGTGGACGGAGCGCTTGACGCGGCTCACTTGCCACCTCCGAGCAGCTGGCGCACCGTCGGCGCGTCGTTCGGCGAGATCTCAGCTGGGTTCCTCAGCTTGCGCTTTTTCCCCGGCGACTTTTTCTCCAGGATGTGACTGGAGAAGGCATGGCGGCCACGCAGCTTGCCGGTGGCGGTCTTGCGGAAGCGCTTCTTAGCGCCGGAATGCGTTTTCATCTTCGGCATCGGGTCCGGTATTGAAGCAGACCGCGACGCCTGAGCGGGTTTGCGCCCCCTGCGTGGATACGCTGGCGCCCGATGCGGATCCTCTACGTGGTCGGGACGCGGCCCAATTTCGTCAAGACGGCCCCGGTGATCAGCGCTCTGCGCGAGCGCCTGCCGGAGGGCCGCCACGCGATCGTCCACACCGGCCAGCACTACGACCGGCTGATGTCGGAGGTCTTTCTCGAGGAGCTGGGCGTGCCGGCGCCCGATCACATGCTCGAGGTCGGCTCCGGCAGCCACGCCGAGCAGACCGCGCGCACGATGGAGCGGCTGGAGCCGGTCCTGGTCGCGGAGCAACCCGACCTCGTAATCGTTCCCGGAGACGTCAACTCGACCCTGGCGGCAGTCCTGACGGCGGTGAAGATGGGGATCCCCGTTGCCCACATCGAGTCGGGCCTGCGCAGCTTCGACATGACGATGCCGGAGGAGGTCAACCGGATCGTCGCCGACCGCTTCTCCGTACAGCTCTTCCTGCACAGCGACGAGGCGATCGAGAACCTCCGCGCCGAAGGGATCGACGACGAGCGCATGCACTTCGTCGGCAACACGATGATCGACACCCTGGTCGCGCTCGAAGACCGCTTCCGGGCGGCTGGGATGGCAGCCGACCTAGGGCTGGAGCCGGGCTCCTATGCCCTGGTGACGCTGCACCGTCCGGCCTTGGTCGACGGGCCGCTGCTGCCCGAGACGGTGGAGCAGCTGGTGACGCTGGCACGGGAGATGCCGGTCGTCTTCCCGGTCCACCCCCGCACCCGCAATATGATGGAAAGCGTCGGTGCCGCTGCACCAGGCCTGCTGCTGAGCGAGCCGCTCGGCTACCTCGACTTCCTCTCGCTGCTGGCCGATGCCGGCGCCGTCCTTACCGACTCCGGCGGAATCCAGGAGGAGACGACCTACCTCGGCATCCCCTGCTTCACCCTACGCGACAACACCGAGCGGCCGGTGACGATCCGTGCCGGCACCAACACGTTGCTCGGCCTCGACCCGGCAGCGATCGCCAGCATCCCGGACGCGCTTTCGGCACGGGGAACTTCACCGGCAGAGCCGCCGCCTCTCTGGGACGGCCACGCGGCCGAGCGGATCGCCGACGTCATCGCCGGCACCGCGAACTAACTCTCGGCAGCCGCGTCCTCTGCGGGCGTCTCAGCGGCCGGCGCCTCAGCAGCGGCTGCTTTAGCGTCGTCTGCCGGCTTCGTCGCATCGGGCGCTTTGTCCTCGGCCGGCTTGGCCGGCGTGTCCTCGGCCGGCTTGGCTGCGTCGTCTCCAACCGGCTTCTCGGCGTCGATCTCTTTCGCCACCTCTTTGCTCGGGGCGAGCAACATGCTCATGTTGCGGCCTTCCTGCAGTGGCTCGGACTCGACGACGGCGATGCCGCCGAGGTCCACGAAGAGTTTTTTCAGCAGCGCCCGGCCGCGCTCGGGGTGAGCCTGCTCGCGACCGCGGAACATGATCGTCACCTTGACCTTGTCCTGGTGGCGAAGGAAGCGCTCGACGTGGCCCTTCTTCGTCTCGTAGTCATGGATGGCGATCTTCGGCCGCAGCTTGATTTCGCGGATGTTGACCTGCTGCTGGTGCTTGCGGGCCTGCTTCTGCTTCTGCTCCTGCTCGTACTTGTACTTCGAGTAGTCGAGCAGGCGGGTTACCGGCGGCTTCGAGCCGGGGGCGACCTCGACCAGGTCGAGGTCAGCGTCCTGGGCCCGTTTCAAGGCGTCGGTGATCTCGACGATGCCGAGCTGCTCGCCGTCGGCGCCGATCAGGCGCACTTGGGGAACCCGGATCCGCTCATTGATCCTGGTCGTGTCGCGCTCTGGTGGGCGCCTATCGAACCTGCGCGGAACCGGCACTAGCGCGAGGAGAGGTGGGGCTTCAAGAGGACGAGAGGTCGGACGGCAGGCACGGGACGCTCAGTGGCGCGGGGTGTTTAGCGTGCCTGCGATCAAGTCGGCGGGAGTATAGAGGGGTTAAGCATGCTCGTCGCTCTCGCGGCGCACCCGCGCCGCGAACTCGGCCATCGGCATCGTTCCCAGCTCGCCCTCGCGGTGGGAGCGGACGGCGACCTCCTCGCCCTCCTGCTCCTTGTCGCCCACCACCAGCATGTAGGGGTAACGGCTGAGTTCGGAGTCGCGGATCTTCTTGCCGATCGACTCCGAGCGGTCGTCGACATCGGCCCTGACCCCGGCCTCGCGCAGTCTCTTCACTGTGCCGTCCGCGTAGGCGTTGTGGCGATCGGAGATCGGCAGCACGATCGCCTGGACCGGTGCCAGCCAGACCGGGAAACGGCCGGCGTAGTGCTCGATCAGGATGCCGGCGAAGCGCTCCATCGAGCCGAGCAGGGCGCGGTGGATCATCACCGGCCGGTGCGGGGCGTCGTCGGCGCCGGTGTAATAGAGGTCGAAGCGCTCCGGCATCTGGAAGTCGAGCTGACAGGTGCCGCACTGCCAGGAGCGGCCGAGCGCGTCGGTGACGTGGAAGTCGATCTTCGGCCCGTAGAAGGCGCCGTCGCCGGGGTGCAGCTCATAGGGGCGTCCCTGGCGCTCCAGCGCCTCGGCCAGCGCCGCCTCGGCTTTCTCCCACTGCTCCTCGGACCCCATCGACTTCTTGGGCCGGGTCGAAAGCTCGACCCGCACGTCGGTGAAGCCGAAGCGCGCGTAGAGTTCGTCGATCGCCTCGCAGATGCTCGCCACCTCGTCGGTGATCTGCTCCTCGGTGCAGTAGACGTGGGCATCGTCCTGAGTGAAGGCGCGGACCCGCAGCAGGCCGTGGAGGACTCCCTCGCGCTCGTTGCGTGAGACCCGGCCGAACTCGGCCAGCCGCAGCGGCAGCTCGCGGTAGGAGTGGCGGTCGGAGCCGAAGACGAGGCAGGCGCCGGGACAGTTCATCGGCCGCAGCGCGAAGCGCCGCTCGCCGTCGTCCATGAAGTACATCTCCTCGCGGTAGTTGTCCCAGTGGCCGGAGCGGTGCCAGAGCTGCTCGTCCATCACCTGGGGCGTTGCGATCTCCTTGTAGCCCCGCTTGCGAAGCTGCTCCTGCACCTCGTCCTCGATCAGGTGCAGCAGGGTGGTGCCGTTGGGCAGCCAGAACGGCATTCCCGGCGCCTCCTTGCGCAGCATGAAGATGCCGAGCTGGGGACCGAGGCGGCGGTGGTCGCGTTCCTTGGCCTGCTCGAGCCGCTCCAGGTGCTGGGCCAGGTCCTTCTTCGAGAAGAAGGCGGTGCCGTAGATCCGGGTCAGCGCCTCGCGGGTCTCGTCGCCACGCCAGTAGGCGCCGGCCAGCGAGCTGAGCTTGATCGCCTTGATGCGGCCGGTCGAGGGACCGTGGGGACCGCGGCAGAGGTCCTCGAACTCGCCGTTGCGGTAGAGCGAGACGGTCTCGACGCCTTCGTCGCGGACCAGGTCCTCGATCAGCTCGACCTTGAAGCTCTGGTCCTGGGCGCGGAAGATCTCGATCGCCTCGGCGACCGGGACGTCGCGGCGCTCGAAGCCCTCGTCGGCGGCGATGTGCTCGCGCATCGCCGCCTCGATCTTCTCGAGGTCGTCTTCGCTGACCTTGACACCCTCGGGGAACTCGAAGTCGTAGTAGAAGCCGGACTCGATCGGCGGACCGATCGTCACCTTGGTGCCGGGGTAGAGCTCCATCACGGCCTCGGCCATCACGTGGGCGGCGTCGTGGCGGATCAGCTCCAGCGCCTCGGGGTCACGGTCGGTGAGGATCGCGATCTCCGCCGCGTCGGGCAGCGGCGCCGAGAGGTCGCGCAGCTGGCCGTCGACCTTTATCGCCAGGGCGGCTTTCGCCAGTCCCGGCCCAATCGCGGCAGCAGCGTCGGCGCCGGTCGCGCCGTCGGCGAGCTCCAACGGCGTCCCGTCGGGCAGCGAGACGGTGATCTTTCCCGTGGCGGCCTCCATCGCGGCCATCGTATCCACGGGAGGTGGTTCGACTCAGCGAGCGGGGGCCTGACGAGCCTGCCGTACGGCGATCAGCGGGCAGGGACTCTTCCCCGGAGTGAGGCTGGGGTCTTCCCACAAGACATAGGGACCGGCCACACGGCGAACTCGCAATCCCGGGAAGGGCCGGTCAGCCCGGGGGCCTTCGACGACAACAAAGCGCACGCCGGGCGGTGGCACCTTGCCCGCTTCCGTTTCAGAAGTAATACAGACCCGACCGCCGCGCAGCTCCCAGGCGATGTACGAGGCGCCCTGCTGCTCACTCAACAGCTCGGGAGAAGCGAGGAAAAGGGTCGAGTCAGCGGCGACCAGTGGCCGCAGCCCGGTCAGGGCCGGCGAGTAGGTGGTCGGGCCAACGGGGGCGTTGGCAAGGGCCAGCGCCGAACAGGCACCAGCGCCGAGCAGAAAGAGTGCCGTCGCGAACGCCCCGAGGCGGCGTCCCGGTGCCCGGCTGTCGATCGGTGCGCCTTTGTCCCGGTATGCGGGACTAAAGCGCACCGATTCGCCGAGCAGCGGCAGCAGGATCGTCAGCGCCGCAATCGGGGCGGCGACCTCGATCGCCTTGGCAGCGGTGTACGGAGTGCCGCCGAGGCGGGCGGCGAGGTAGGCGAGGGCGACCGCGCTGAGGCCGGCAAGGACCGCTCGCTCTCGGCGGCGCCAGCACTCGACCACGCCGTAGATCAGCAACGCCAGGGCGAAGGCGACGCCGAGGTAGTAGCCGGCGGCCGGCACGGCGCCATCGCCAGGCGCGAGCCTGAAGTCGCCAGAGGGCCAGATCCCCAGCGCCTCGAAGGGCGAGACCTGGCCGAAGAGGTTGCCGAGACCGGGGCCGTTGGGATCGAAGGTCTCAAAGTTGTGGAAGTCGACCATGCGACCGAGCTCCGGGGCGACGAAGACCGCGAAGGCGAGCAGCCCGAGCAGCAACGGATGCAGGGGCAGCGCCCTCTCCAACAGCAGCCAGATGACGAGTACGGCAAAGAGCCAGATCAGCCCCGGGAAGCTGTAGACGTAGACGCTGCCGACCGCGATCAGCGCTGCGGGCAAGAAGCGCAGTTGCCGATTGGCCCAGTCATCGCGACCGCTCTCGCGCAGGGCGAGCACGAAGGCGAGCACGAAGAGGGCCTGCATCGTCTCCTTGAAGGCCCCTTGGGCGAAGTAGGAGGCGACGACGTAGGCGAGGCCAACCACCAGCGCCGCGCCGATCGGCAGGACTGCCGACACGAACGCATTTACATCCGCTATGCGGAAGGAACTGCGTTCGGAGCGCTCGGAGACAGGCGCGAAGGCGGTCAGCGCGGTCAACGGGGCGAGGACGGCGACCGCGACGGTGAGACCGCTGAACCCCTGTACGAGGCCGATCCCCAAACCCTGGTGCAGGGCGACGACGATCGCGTGCGGGCCGAGCGGGTAGCCCTGGTGCAGCAACTGCCCCCCCACGCCATGGGCCAGACGGTCGGTCGCCAGCAGGTGTTGGGACATGTCCGGATTGAAGCCGGTGCCGAGGATCCCGAAATGGCCTTCGACCAGGAACGGCAGCGAGGTCGCGAGAAGCGCCACGAGCGCCACCGGCCACCCCACTCGGAGCGCCTCCCTCCCACCCCCGACTCTGCCGCGCAGGAAGACCAGCGAGCCGACGACGAGAATCGCGACCGCAATCGCCGCGACGAGCCCGTCACCGGGCAGCCGCACCGTCGCCCAGCAGAGCGCACAGATCAGCGCCAGTCCCACGGCCGGCGCCAGCCAGGACCAGCGTCGCTGCCCGCAGAGCGCGATCGCCGCCTGCCCTACCGCCAGCGACGCCCCGCACACCGCCAGTACGGCTACATAGGTGCCGATCACTAATGGGCGTTACTGGGCTCGAACCAGTGACCTCTACCTTGTCGAGGTAGCGCTCTCCCAACTGAGCTAAACGCCCGGGAGACGTGAATCTAGCAGCGGAAACGCACCGGCGAGTGGGAGCGCCCAGCGGCTCAAGTCAGAGCCGCAATCGGACGATGCAGCCAGTGCAACTTTTCAGACTCTTCGGTGTTTTCAATACACCGCCCAAGCAACGGCGGCAAAGACTTCAAAGCTCGAGGACCGACGAGCCAGCGGACTTCAACTTCTCTGGTGGTACGTCCTTCGGAAACAAAGGGCCCCGATTTCGGGGCCCTTTTCCGTGCCGGGTCAGACGTGGTCGCTGGGCAGGTGCCAGCGGCGCGGTGCGATCAGCTCGTCGGCCGCTGCCGGTCCCCAGGAGCCGGGCTGGTAGGCCTGGATCGGGGGCGATTGCTCCAGCAGCGGCTCTGAGATCTGCCAGAGGCGCTCGACCGCCTCGGAAGTCGTGAACAGGGTGCGATCGCCGAGCATCACGTCGTGGATCAGGCGCTCGTAGGCGTCGAGGGCCTTGCCGTTGCCGCCGAAGGTGTCGGCGTAGCTGAAGCGCATATGGGCCTCGCCGAGGCGGATCTGCGGCCCCGGCACCTTGGCGAGGAAGGAGGCAGAAATGCTGCCTGGATCGCCGAGCTCGAAGGTGAGGTGGTCGTGCCCGAAGGACTCGGCGATCTGCTCGCAGTCGAGCGGGAACATGCGGCGCGGAGGCTGACGGAAGGCAACGGTCAGGAGGTGACGGCTCTCGGCCAGGCGCTTGCCCGAGCGCAGGTAGAAAGGCACCCCCTCCCAGCGCCAGTTGTCGACGAAGGCTCGCAGGGCGACGAAGGTCTCGGTATCGGAATCGTCGGCGACGTCCTCCTCGTCGCGGTAGCCGGCGTACTGCCCGCGGACAGCGCCGGCGGGGTCGAGCGGCAGCATCGAGTCGAAGACCTTCTCCCGCTCCACCATCAGCGACTTCGCGTTGAGCGAGGTCGGCGGCTCCATCGCCACGAAGCTGAGCAGCTGGAAGAGGTGGGTGACGACCATGTCTCGGAAGGCCCCCGTCTGCTCATAGAAACTGCCCCGCATCTCGATCGAGAGCGTCTCCGGCACATCGATCTGCACGTGATCGATGTGGGCCCGGTTCCAGACCGGCTCGAACATGCCGTTGGCGAAACGCAGCGCCAGCAGGTTCTGCACCGCCTCCCGTCCCAGGTAGTGGTCGATCCTGAAGATGTCGCGCTCCTCGAAGACCGAGAGTAGGCGCGCGTTGAGTTCGCGGGCGGACGCGAGGTCGGTGCCGAAGGGCTTCTCGGTGATCACCCGGGCGCCCTTGCCGAGCCCGATCGCGCCGAGCGACTCGACCGCCCCGGCGGCAGCACTGGGCGGCAGCGAGAGGTAATGCAACAAGCCGGCCTCGCCGTCCAGCTCTTGCCGGGCGCCCTCGATCTCCGTGGCCAGCGCCTCGAAGCCCTCGCCGACGGCGGCGAAGCGCAGCGACTCGGCAAAGCGATCCCAGGCGGCAGGGTCGAGGTCGGCGCCCCGTCCCGAGGACTCGACGGCTCCGCGCGCCAACTCGCGGAACTGCTCGAGCTCGACGCCGTGCCGTGCCGTGCCGATCACCCGGAACCGCTGCGGCATCAGCCCCGCCTGGGCGAGGTGGAACATCCCCGGCAGCAGCTTCCTCTTCGCCAGGTCCCCGGTCGCCCCGAAGAGGACGATCACCTGGTCCTGCGGCACCTGCGCGGCGTCGTGCTCGGAGGCGGCGGTGACGGTGGCGACGCTCACTGCCCCAGCCTGACAGACGCACCCGGCCCGGCTAGCCTGCGAGGGCGAATGCGCGACGAAGCGGAGCGAAGATTCTGGCGGGACGCCTGGCAGTCGGTGCCCACCGACGTGGCACGAGAGCACGGAATCGAGCTGCGAGATTTCGGGCCGGTCCAGGCGACCGTCGTCAGCTCCCTACCCAGGTCGCGAATGCTCAACCTGGTGTTGGGCGCGACCGAGCCGGGAGCGATTGCGGACGGCCACCTGGCGCAGACGCTCGAGTGGGCCGGCTCACGAGGCGTGGGGGCATGCGTTCCGGTGACGCCCGGCGCACCCGAAGCCGATGCCGCCGAGGGGTGGTTGCGAGCCAGCGGCTACGAACCCGGATACGCCTGGATGAAGTTCACCCGCGACGCCCACCCGCCACGCTTCCGGGCGCCGGAGGTGGAGGTCACCGAGCTGACCGGCGCCGAGGACGATCCGTTCGGGATGATTGCCGCCACCGGATTCGGCCTCCCCCACTGGGCTTCGACCCTCTTCGCCCACCTGCCGGGTCGAGCCGGATGGCACTGCTACGTAGCCCGGGTCGACGGTGTCGCCCAGGCGTGCGCGGCGATGCTCATCCACGAGGGAGTCGCCGAGTTCGGCATCGCCGCTACCCTCGAGCCCGCCCGCGGCCTCGGCTGCCAGCAGGCCCTGCTGCACCGCCGCATCGTCGACGCCGCCGCAGCGGGCTGCCACTCCTTCACCGTCGAGACCGGCGAGCGTATCCCCGGCCAGCCCTCCCCCAGCTACCGCAACATCCTCCGCGCCGGCTTCGAGGAGGCGTACCTGCGGCCTAACTGGGAGCGAGCGTCGTAGAGGCGCCTACCGGAATCGAACCGGTGTAAACGGCTTTGCAGGCACGTTAACCGGTTCTGGAATTGGCTTGTTCATGCGGTTTCGACGGGCCGTGCCACAGTCCGTGCCACCGTGGGCACCTACGGCTGGATCATGCTGCGACCCGGCGCGGCTGTCCAATGACCAGGTGCTTCCAGATCTCCGAGTCGGGCCACCACGTGCCGTCGTAGTCAACATCGATCTCGTAGTGAGCCGCGTCGGCATTCTTAGCCGTAACGACAAACCTGGCGCGATATCGACCTGCAGGTAATGCATTCCGCCCACCGCCTGGATTCGGGATAGCCACAACAGTCGCCTTGAAATCCGCAGTCCCCGGTTCTGGCACCTGCGGGCCGGTGGCCAGGTACAAGAGCGTTATGTGGCGATACGCGCCCGCTGCCACCGGAATTTGTGCGCCGCCCACACCGCCCCACTCCAGACATCGATTCTCGAAATTCAGGGACTCTCCGGTGTCAAGATTCAGCATCTCCAAGAAGACGACTTCAACATCGATGGCCATGTCCCGACCGGCCTGATTGTGAACGCGGGGAAGAACCCAATGGGAGAGCCCTCCACCTCGTGGAGCCGTTAGAGCATCGAACCTGCTCTCCGGGTCAAAAGTCACCGAGAGCTTTGGACGACGCCTTTCTTCACGCCGGGGAATTACGAACAGCGCAGCAAAGACAGCACCGATCGTGCCCACAGCGCTAATACCCGCCGCAAGCGTCAGCAACCACTCCTGAGTGGTTGCGGCAGTCGTCACCGAATCAGCTGGACCTCGGCCTCAACATCGGCGTCGGCCCAACTTCGATCCGTCGTCAGAGCTGGCACTCCAAGCCTCGCAGCGAGTGCAAGGCAGGTTCGATCTGCCAGCGAGAGACCCTGAGCGACGGTAACGGGGCGCAGACGAGCGGCCTTGATGCAGTCCGCCTCGGTCATTCCTTCGATCGCCAAAGCCCGACCGATGAATCCCCGCTCGCGGTAGTCCAACTCAAGGGCGACGGGATCACCACCACGCTCCGCGACCTTGGACAGAACCTCGGCCCAATTCACAACGCTGATTGCCGACCGGCCCGCCAGTGCCGCCGCCACAGCCGCTTTGCCTTCCTCTCCGTGGATGAACGCCATCAGGGCCGAGGCATCCAGCACTGAGGTCGGTACGCCGGCTTCAGTGCTTACCACTGCGCTGCCCAGCACCGGCGTCAACGTTCTCGGCCCGAGCTTCGGCGCGGCGATCTGCGATCAGCTCGTCGGCGAGGTTCCGGTCGGGAGCCAGGTGAGCGATGCTCCCCTGGGCATAGTCGATGGCGGCGAGACGCTTCTCGACCTCTGCATCAGTGACTTTGGTCGCATGGGCCACAAGCTCAGTCTATCGCCAAGGCGCGGGCTTTTCCGCCTCTGAATGGATCTGGGCGCTGAGAAACACATCCAGCCGCGCTGCCGCTTCGGCCTCGGCGCCTGGCATCAGATGCCCGTAGAGATCGAACGTGACCTTGATCGAGGAGTGACCCATGAAGGCCGAGATGGCCTTGGCGTTGATGCCCGCAGCGATCATCCATGACTCGCGCACCCTGATCGTCCCGCTCGGAAGATCGACCGCATTCCACCGAAGCGCCCGCAGCTCGACTCGCCGAGCTGGAACAACCTCGTCGGTAGCTACGGCTAGTGGGCGAATCGGCTTCGGAATTGCCGTCGCCTCGATGGCGACCTCAGCGTTAACGGGATTTGCCAGGTGGTGACTGACGCCTGCCTTGCCCTACGCCGCCCTCGTCCTCGTCGACCGTGGCCGCCTCCTTTCGTCCGAATGTTCGCGATCCAACCCCCTGGGCGCTTTTGAGCGATTCGGCCGTGAAGGGCGGCGCTGCCTCGCTGACCCTTCGGCGAGCGTCTTCGGCGAATCCCGCGGGAGCATCTTCGAGTCGACGGTGATGTCCTTGACGTCTAGCCGAAGCTCAAGCGGAGCGCCAGCATTCAAGCGCAGCGGAAACCCCGCCTGATCCTCAATTCCGCGCAAGACGCCGAACGCCCGCGCCGTCGGAATGGGCGGCGACCATACCTCGAAAAGTCAACGCCGAAGCCGGCATCACGCACCGTCACCGGCTGGCGGCCTTCATTGACAACCAGCAGGACTAGCTGTGCTTTCCGTTCTGCCTCGACGGGGGCGGGTGTGACCTCAACGTGCTGGCTGACGACGAGCTTCGGCCGATCCCGGATCATCGCGACGACGCCCCCTAACGTCGCCACCGTGCCAGTCACGGCTCCCCAAAGAGCTATGCCGAGAGTCGCGTCGATGCGGCCGAAATATCGGTTCGCCTTCGAAGCCGTCAAAGCAAGCTTGGGTCTCCAACGCCCCGTCCAACAGGTGCACGTGGGTGCGGAGGGTGAAGGCTCAGGCGATCAGGGCCTGGGCCGCATTCGTAAGCATGCTTGCCCGGTCAGCCTTGAAGGCGTCGTAGTCATCGTCGAACATAGACGTCGGGCAGATCGCGCCGGGCAGGATCTTGTCCAGCGCGTCGAAGTCCATTTTCGCCTTGTACTCACTCGGGGCGATCCCTCCGAGGTCGTTGTTGTCCTGGCGCCCCATGAACACGAAGTTTGCAAGTCGGTTGACGTCTCCGAGGGTTCGCTCCTGAGCTTTGAGGAATGCCTTCGGAAAGACGTGGTGAAACTCGTTCCGGTTGTACGCCTGTAGAACCTCCTTCAGCGAGACCGGCTGACCGGAGATAAAAGAGAGCGGCTCGGCCTGCGCCAGCAGCAAGATGAAGGTCTTCGAGTTTACCGAGCCAACGGAGAACCGGTTGTCAAGAAAGAACTCGGGGCTAACTGAACAGGCGAAGTCGGCCAGGTCGCTGGACCCATCGTGCCGCAGCTTCTTCATCTGCTCGATGTCGGCCTTGAGACTCCGCAGGACCCCGCTGCTGAATCGGCGCGAGAAACAGGAGCGCCAAAACCACCGCAGCAACTCCGCCCGCTGCGAGTTGCCCATAGCGACGGCTTTAGCTCCGGGCACCGCGAAGAAAACCGACAACGGCGCGAGCATGGTGCTGTAGGGGAGGTTCGCCAGCGCGTAAACGTTCAGGTTCGTCTGGAGGAAGTCGATCGCGCCCTTCAGCCCGTTCCCGATTTCGTCGAACCTGTCCCGTACCTCTGAACCATCGAGGTCAACGAGGGCATCGGGAGATGCATCATTTGCGACCACCGCAGAGCAGCAACGCAGGAGCAGATTGGTGTCTTCACCGACACCATGGAAGCCGAACGGTTCCAAAGTTTCGGAAAGTTCCGCGAACTCCTGCTGGAGATTGAAGTCCTCACTCCACGTCCAAGCGGAGAGCAGTTGGAGGGTGTCGAGTTCGACCCCCATCCGGTTGACTCGCTCGAACACGATTGCGACCTTTGCTTTGTCGTTCGTCTCAAAGGTCTGAACCGGCAGTTAGTCGAAATAGACCGGCAGCCAATCTTCATTCTCCTTCGGTTCGATCTCCGTCTGAAAGACGCCGAAGACCGAGGTCAGCCTCTGCTGTCCGTCCAGGACGTAATCGATCGGTAGGTCAGGATCAACTTCGGGAAGCTCGTACGGACCAAGCGCCCGCTCGTGCTTGAGTTTCTCTTTCGTCCGCCAGATCAGCAGCGATCCGAACGGGAATCCGCGGTAGATCGAATCCATGAAGAAGGCGACATGCTCGGGGTCCCAAACGAACCCTCGTTGAAACGCCGGGATTCGGATCCGGCCCTCCAGGATCCTTTCGGTCGCTTTACGAATAGGCAGATCGTCCATAGCGCGAGCATATTGATCCGCTCGGAACTTCAATTAGTAATCACACGGCTACCGCCGCTAGCCGCCCCGGGTGCTTGAGGTGCCCGGAGCGATGAGCCCGGGACGCACGCCGCGAGGTCATCGAAGCCGACCGGAAAGACCGGCTCCGGCTGGGCCTTGGCCACATTCGGCTCACTCGTCGTCGGTGGGCAGCCGCCCGAGGTGGTGCTCGAACTCCTCCCGGGTCTAGGCGCTCCTCGCTGTGGCGCGTCTCGTGCCGCAATCGGACAGGCGCAGTTGAAATGCCGCTGTTCACGACGCGTTTCAAACACCGTTTCGACCGGCGAAATTCCTAATCTGGACCCCATGCCGCTGCTGACGATCAGGCGAGTCGACACAATTCTCGGGCTGATCCGGGCGAATCTCCCGACCAACGTAGAGACTGACGGCGACTTCGAGGATTGGAACGTCATCGCCCCGGCCATGCTGTCGATCGTGGCAGACCTCTTCGAAGGGATGATGGTTTGCACTCCACCCCGCGGCCGCCTCCGCGCGGATGTCCTCGCTCGCAGCCTCTCCGAGCACGCAATCGCGTTCGCGTGGCTCGCTAGCTCGGAGGAGGCCCGGCCCGGCAGGATCCGCAGCCTCCTGCTTGATGAGTTCCAAGAGCGCAGCCGCGCTTCCAACATCATGGAAAAGGAGATCGCCGGCCGCCAGGCATACCGTGACCTCTTCGACGAGACGAAGCGCTTTGGAGGCGCCGTCCCGAAAACAGTCCTCGACGAGCCGACCCGCAATCGCCTCAAAGAACTCGAGGCCGACGAATCGATTAAACCGCTGCCCAACGCGTTCGACATGGCGTATGCCGCCGACACGTATTGGATGCCCAAGCTCGCTCTCGTCAATCGCAATCCCTACGCCCTGATCTACTACATGCTCTTCTCCGCATCGAGCTTCTCCACCCATCCTTCGATCTCGGCGGTCGCCCGGATGACGTCGGGGAGCGGTGCCGGTCAAGTGACGGTGGGCGCTCCGGAGGGCCTGGGAGAGTCGGACGCACCGTACGGTCCGGCCTACCTAGCCTTGGTTAACACGTTGACCGTCGCGAGCACGGCCCTGGGCTGGCCTAAACCCGGGCCGATCCTGGCCCTACTGCTGGATGGCGGATGAGGGGTAGCCAGATGGTTCAACGTCCCCGTGCCACAACCGGGCCACAGTCGCCACCCAGATAGTCGGTTTCAACCGGAATCAGCCGGATTCGGGCAGGGCCAGCAAGACACCCCACACCGCCCTGTCAAGGCGATAACGCTCCGCAGAACTCAAGGCGCCTACCGGAATCGAACCGGTGTAAACGGCTTTGCAGGCCGCTGCGTAGCCACTCCGCCAAGGCGCCGAGAAGCGCTCTAAGCCTAGCGGCGCCCAGGCGACACGAGCTAGCTGATCGTGCCGCTGGCGGCGAGCGCGAGGACGAGGATGCCGAGAGCGATGCGGTAGAAGACGAAGACGTTCAGCGAGTGGGTACCCAGGTAGCGCAGCAGCCAGGCGATCGCGACGTAGCCGGAGACGAAAGCGACGACGGTGGCGATTGCGGTGGCCGCGATCCCCGGCGAGCCGTCTTCGCCGACCTTGCGCAGCTCGAAGAGACCGCTGAGGACGACCGCGGGGACCGAGAGCAGGAACGAGTAGCGGGCCGCGACGACGCGGTCGAAGTTGCGGAAGAGGCCGGCAGAGATGGTGGCGCCGGAGCGGGAGACGCCGGGAATCAATGCCAGCGCCTGGGCGCAGCCGATGAAGAGGCCGTCGCGGCCGTTCATCTCGCGCAGCTCTCGCCGGCGTGAGCTGAACCGCTCGGCGGCGACCATCACGAAAGAGAAGAGGATCAGCATCGTGCCGATCAGATAGAGACTGCGGGCGGTGGTCTCGATCTGGCTGCTGAAGGCGATCCCGCAGATCGAGATCGGGATCGTGCCGAGGACGATGAAGCGGCCCAGGCGGGCCTCCTCGCTGGCCGCGCCGAACGAGACCCGCCGCTCGGCCAGCGTCGAGGTGACGATCCGCCAGAGGTCGGCGCGGAAGTAGAGCAGCACCGCCGCCATCGTCCCCAGCTGGATCACCGCGGTAAAGCCGGCGCCGGGGTCCTCCCAGCCGAAGAAGGCCGGGACGATCCGCAGGTGGCCGCTGGAGGAGATCGGCAGGAACTCGGTCAGGCCCTGAACGAGGCCGAGCACGATGGCTTCGAGGGCGTCCATCGCGTCCGCAGACTATTGACTGCGAGCTGGATGCTGGGCTCCCCGTGCGGGTCGGCCGTCCTCCGACCGCGGGCGACCCTATTGTGGCCCGCCCTTGTACGACGCCTCTCAGCACCTGATCGGCGACGGGGCGCGTGCCGGATCCCTTCCGGAGTGGCCCGATGCCCGACCCCTCCGCTCCTGGCAGAAGGAGGCGACCGAGGCCGTGCGGGCGCACTCGGCCACCAGCTTCTTGGCCTCGGCTACGCCGGCGTCCGGCAAGACCACCTTCGGTCTGCACATCGCCCACCGGATGCTGAGCGCCGGGTTCGTCTCGCGCGTTGTCGTGGTCGGCCCGACCACCCACATCTGCCGCCAGTGGGCCGCCGACGCGGGCCGCTACGGCATCGACCTCGAGCCGAACAGGCCGAACTCGGACGGGCCGGAGTCGGCCGACTTCCACGGCGTCGCCGTCACCTACCAGACGATCGCGGCCGGAGCGGATACGCACCGGCTTGCCGCCGGCCGCCGGCCGACCCTGCTGATCGCCGACGAGCCGCACCACATGGGCGACCTGGCCGCCTGGGGCGTGCAGACCCGCAGGGCCTTCGACGGCGCCCGCTTCCGGCTGCTTCTCTCGGGCACGCCCTTCCGCTCCGACAACTCGGCCATTCCCTGGGTCACCTACGACGAGGACGGCGTCAGCCGGGCCGACTACGCCTACGGCTATCCGCAGGCGCTGCGCGACCGGGTGTGCCGCCCGATCACCTTCCTGCCCTATGACGGCGAGATGGAGTGGCTCTCCGACGGCCGGCTGCGCAGCGCCGACTTCGACCTTGCCTTGCCGGCGGCGGAGGCGGCCCGGCGCCTGCGGACGGCGCTCAGCCCGGAAGGCGAGTGGATGGGCGAGGTGCTGCGCGACGGCGATGCCAGGCTGAGCGAGGTGCGCGCCGACGGGCACCCTGACGCGGGCGGCCTGGTCATCGCCTCCGATCAGGATCACGCGCGGGCGATTGCCGCGCGGCTCGGGTCGATCTCGAGGGAGCGACCCGAGCTGGTGATGAGCGACGAGCCCGATGCCAGCCGGCGCATCGCCGATTTCGCCTCCTCCGAGCGACGCTGGCTGGTCTCGGTCCTGATGGTCTCAGAGGGCGTCGACATCCCCCGCCTGCGGGTCGGTGTCTATGCGACGGCTGCCCGCACGGAGCTCTTCTTCCGTCAGGTTGTCGGTCGCTTCATCCGCACCACCCCGAGGCCGCGCCGCCAGATGAGCTACCTCCTGATGCCGGCCGACCCGCGGCTGAAGGCACTCGCCCATGAGATCGAGCTGGAGCGCCGTCATGCGCTCGACCTCTCGCCGGACGCCGAGGAGGAAGACGGCGAGGAGATGGACTCCGATCCGAAGCGGGGCGAGCCGGGTGGCGGCTTTGCCGCCCTGAGCTCGGGCGACGCCGAACTGGACGAGGCGATTATGAGCGAGACCACGCTTCAGCTCTTCCCGACCGAAGACCCCGAGCCGGTGGCGAAGAAGGCGACCGCCCTCGCCAGGCCCGAAGCCGCGTCGGAGGACCTAGAACCCGAGCGGGAGTCGGCCTACGCAACTCGAGAGCGGCTGCGCGGCGAGCGTAGGCGCCTGGTCGCCGACGTCGCCCGTCGCACCGGCAAGTCGCACCGGGAGGTCCAGGCCCGCATCAATCGCGACACCCGGACGCGCTCGGTCACCAGCGCCACTATCGAGCAGCTCGAGCGCGGCAACGCGCTGCTGCGCCGCGAGCTGTGGCGGTGAGATCTCCGGGGCTTCCCCCCGACGGCTTCAGGTGAGCGTTCGCTCGACCTTCACCTCGCACATATCCACCGATGCGCGGGTGCCGGGCGTATCCGACGAATCCATCGCGCTGAATACCTTGCCTCCGGCCTCCATATCCTCCGCGCTCTCGAAGTGCTGAAGAACCACCGCCGTTCCCTGTGCTTCGTCGAACAAGACCTTGAGACCCGTGGCAGGCACGCCGGGCGGTGGCCCGTCGGACTCCTCGATGCGAGCAAGGAGCTCTTGCATCCGATCGGCAGATACTTCGGTGAACCTGACGGCCCGCATATACATGACAGTTGCCTCCTCGATCGTGGGATACCGACCATAGGCGGTCCGCCCCGAACCGTCGAGGTCCTCGGCCCGGATTGCCGTGCTACTCGTCCGAACCAAGCCGAACGTAGACGAACCCGAAATGAAGAAACCCGGCACTGGGCCGGGTTTCCGTGAAGCGGCTGAAGGGATTCGAACCCTCGACCTTCTGCATGGCAAGCAGACGCTCTAGCCAGCTGAGCTACAGCCGCACGAGTCGGGATTCTAGCCCTCCTGGGGGAATCCCTGCTTTCCTTCAACGGCATGCTCTTTCGCCAGATCATCCACGAGGACCTCGGTTGCGCCTCCTACCTGGTCGCCGACCGGGAATCCGGTGTGGCGGTCGTCGTCGATCCGCAGTGGGACGTCGAGCCCTACCGGCGGCTGGCTCGCCTGCACGGGGTGCGGATCGGGCACGTGTTGGAGACCCACAACCACGCCGACCACGTCTCCGGGCACGGGCGGCTGGCGCGGATGACCGGCGCCACGATCCACATCAACGAGCTGGCCGACGCGCAGTACCCGCACGAGCCGTTCGACGACAGCTGGACGCTGGAGCTGGGCGACCTGCGGATCGAGGCGATCCACACCCCTGGGCACCGGCCCGAGCACACCTGCTTCCTGCTCAGTGACGCCAGCCGCGGCGGCGCCCCCTGGGCACTGCTCAGCGGCGACTCGGTGTTCATCGGCGACGTCGCCAGGCCCGACCTGGCGGTGGAGCCTCGTGAAGGCGCCGTCGCAATGTTCCGCTCCCTGCAGGAGCGCCTGCTGCCGCTCGGCGACGAGGTCGAGATCTGGCCGGGTCACCTCGGCGGCTCGCTCTGCGGCGGCTCCGGAATCGACCTCAAGACTTCCTCGACGATCGGCTTCGAGCGGCGCCACAACCGCGCACTCGGCTTCACCGAGGCGGAGGCGTTTGTCGAGAACGCCCTCGCCACGCTGGCCGACCGTCCGCCCAACGTCGAGCAGATCGTCGAGCTCAACCGCGGCCCCCTGGTCGAGGGCTTCGGCACCCCCGCAGCGATGACTCCGCACGAGGTCGAGCAGGCGGTCGCCGCCGGCGCGGTCGTGATCGACGGCCGCACCAACGAGGAGTTCGACGAGGCCCACATCGCCGGCGCTCTCAGCACCTCCGCCT
>DASYLY010000077.1:0-24238 GCA_036009365.1 Solirubrobacterales bacterium | reverse complement strand
GAGCAGGGCGGTGGTGCTCCGGCCCGAGGTCGATCCCGCGGACGATGCCTTCGCGTGACTTCTCACGTAGTGCTCTCCTTGTCCCGTGAGCCCCTCTGCCTGGCCGCTTCCCTTAGCGGCCCCCTTGGGCTCGGTTTCCCTATTTCCCTGTGCCGCTCAGAGAGAACGACTCGGAGGACCATAAACGGTCTCTTTTTCATTGTCAAGGAGACTGTTTTTAGAATAAAGGAGACCGTACCGTCGGCTACCTGGCGGGAAAGGCGACGTCGGCCGAGAAGGCCTCGAAGACGCCCGCCAGTCGATCGACGGGCACCGGGTCGGTGCCGGAGCGGTCGCCATCGACCGCGTAGTCGACATAGCTGTGGTCGCCGAAGCGGGCGAAGAACTCCAGCATCGTCGTCGCCAGGTAGACGATGCCGCCAGTTGCGTGCCGAGGGCCTGCAGCTCCCGGCGCTCGCTCCTCGGGTCGTCCTCCTCGGGCAGGACGGCAAGCGGGGCGAGGAACCGCGACGGGAAGTCGCGGCAGACTGCGAGCAGTTCGTCGGGGCGGACACCGGCGGCGAGCAGCTCTTCGAGCCAGACGACGAGCAGAGTCACGTGTCGCTCGGAGCGGAAGCGGCGGGCCGCGATCCTCGCCGCCGCTTTCGACCGCAGAGCGTCGCCGAGGAGCCGGGCCGTCGCCTCATCCAGCTCGGTCCCCCGCTCCAGCTCGACGAGGTCGCGGGCGGCGCGGATGAGGTCGCGCGGCAGGCCGCCGGAGATGCAGTGGAGGAGGCCGGCGAAGGCGACCGGCAGGCCGACGATGCGCCGGTCGAGGAGAGCCTCCGAGTCCGCGAAAGGCGAGGTGCGGCACCGTCACCACGTCGTCGAAGGAGCTGTCGAAGACGTCGCGGATGGGCAGTCCGCGCCGCTCGAAGGAGCTCATCGCGTTCTCGGAGATGGAGATCAGGAAGAACCAGCCCGGACCTGGCGGCTGTTGGAGATCTGTTCGAGGAACTCCTTGAAGAGATCGACGACGTCGGGAAAGCTCATCTGCCGCTCGGCTATCTCGGCGGTGCTGGTGACCCCGCCCTCGATCCCGACCGGTGACTTGAACGCCCCCGACCAGCCGGAGGAGAAGCTCTGCTGGAACCAGATTTCCCGCAGGCGGGTCATCGCGGTCTCGACGTCGGCGGCCTCGCCGGCCCCGGCGAGCGGTGCCATTCAGCGAGGCAAACCGGCGCCGGCGAGGTAGAGGAGCCCGCCCCAGACCTCGGTCGGAACCTCCCGGATCGAGATCGAGACATCCAGGATCGGGCCCAGGGTGAGGGCGACGCCGGCGAGCATGCCGGGGCTGAAGAAGCCCTCGAGCGCCGAGGTCTGGCGCTCGAGGGGCCGGTTGCGGCCGCGCACCTCCGCCACCCGCGCGGGGCCGACGACCCGCGCACACCTTCGCGAACAGGTAGGAGCACGAACTCGCGCGCGTCGTAATCGACCGGGGCGTCGACGACGACGCCCAGGACGTCCTTGCGCTCCTCCCCCCGGCATCCTGCTCCCCTCGACCATGCCGAGGAGACGATCCTTGGTCCCGGCCGGGACCTCGTGGTTGGGGTCGTCGACCTCGGCCAGCCCGGAGCTGTCGCCGGAGCGGAGCCGGGTCTCGTAGGAGCGGACCTGCCGGCGTTGATCTGCTGCTGATCTAGCCCCCACCCCGGCCTCGCGCCCGGAGCGGACACGAGGATCTCCAGCAACCGGCGCGGGTGGTCGACGGTCGCCTCTTCGATGTTGGCGGCCGGGGCTATCCATCGGACGTAGCGGGGCCGCTCAGCCGCGGACCCGGCAGCTGCGCGTGAGGGTGCTGCTGAGGGTGCGCCCGTCGGCGAAGCTCATCGAGGCGCGGGCGAAGGGGAAGACCGCCGCCGGGAAGCCCGCCGGCGCCGGGCAGGCGGCGGAGAGGTAGCTGCGGGGGTGGCCACGGTAGCTGTAGCGGCGGAAGAGGCTGAGGCCGATGCGCTTGACGTAGCCGTAGCGGTTGACCGAGACCGGCAGTTCGCCGCTGAGGACGGTGCCGTAGGTGCCGCCGGTGCGGGTGATGTCGAAGACGATGATGCGGGTGATCGGCACCGGGTCGGTGCCGTAGACGTGGGCGAGGATCGCCTGATGGCCGTCGACGACGGCGTTGAAGGCGAGGATCTTGCCGTTGGACGGGAATGCCCCCTGTTCGGGGAAGGCGGTCCTGGCGAGGTAGCTGCCGGTGCCGACGAGGGCGTCGCGGCAGGCAGCGAGAGCGTCGGAGGCTGAGGCGGCTTTGATCTGGTCGCGGCGGCAACGCGGCAGGCCCTGAGCGTCGAGGACGCCGCCGCGGTTGAGGGCGATCACGATCCGGCGCAGGGCCGGCGGGCGCTCGCCGGAGAGGGTCTTGACGACACCGACGACGCTGACGCCGATCGGGGCGCGCGAGGTCCGCGGCAGCTCGGTCGGCTCGAGCCCGCCCTTGAAGTTGACGAAGAGACCGCCGTGCTCGACCAGCTCGGCGCGGGCCGGCAGGGCGAGCGCGAGAAACAGCGCCACCGCGGCCCCCAGGGCGCGCGCCTTCACCCCAGCGTCTTACAGAGACCGAGGAAGGTGCCCTTCAGCTGGGTCCCGTCTTTGAAGCCAAATTTCCCGGTCGCCTGCAGCCTGCCGTCGGGACAGCGGGCGTTGACGTAGCTGTGGCGCTTGCCCTTGTAGGTCCATTTGCGGGTGACGCGGATGGAGCCGGAGAGCGGGTGGCCGTAGCCGCCGGCGATCTTCGGGATCTTGGCCGTGACGCGGTAGCCGTAGCGGCCGTTGTGGATCGTTTCGATCCGGACCGGGACGACGAAGGTGGTCGGCGCCGGCACCTCGAGGTGGGCATGGGCGAAGAAGCTGGGGTCGCCGCCGATCTCCGGCCCGTTGAAGAGGGTGATCGGCGAGGTGGCGGGGATCGGGCCCTGTTCGGGGAAGAGCACGACCGCCTTGCCGATGCCGGTGCCGACGATCGCGCCGGGGCAGAGCTTGCGCGCCTGCGGGACCGTGGTCGCCGCCAGCTTGGCGGCGCTGCACTTGGCCAGGCCGGTGGTGTCGACCGAGCCGTGCTTGTCGAACTCGAACTCGATCGTGTCGAGGATCGGCGGGTAGGTGCCGTCGACGGTCTCGAGGTGGCCCTTGCCGAAGATTTCGATCGGCGCGTCGACGTTCTTCGGCAGCTCGTTGGGCGCGAAGCCGCCTTCGCCGATGACGATGAGGTTGCCCGCCTGCAGGTGCACCTTGATGACCTCGCGGGCGGCCAGCGCATTGCCGACGACGGTCAACAGCATCACGGCAGCAACGGCCAGCGTTCTCCTCAGTCCCTTACCCATCCCGCACCCAGGGTAGCGCGCCAGGCGCCTACGAGCCCTTTTTACGTCGCTTCGAGGAGGGCTTCGCCCGCGGCGGATCGGTGGCCGCGGCGCGCAGGGTGTCTTCGGCGGCCTTTTCGCTCTGCTCGGCCATCGTCAGCTGGAACATCGCCAGCAGCGCGTCGGAGGCGAGCGGCCGCATCCGGTCGAAGGCCTGGCGGACCTTCTGCCAGTCGCCCTCGGGGCGGCCGGCTTTCTGGAACGGGGCCCAAATCTCGCGGACGAAGAGGTCGATGAAGGTGACGGCGACGCCCTCGGCCTGCTCGTGCAGCTTGGCGGCGATGTCGAGGGCGGCCTCCGGCCTCACCCCCAGCTCGACCAGCGCCGCCCCCGCCCGCTGCAGGCGGGGGCTGATCACCTCGATCCGCCCGTCGGGCAGCTCGCGCAGGATGCCGAGCCCTTCGCCGCGCTTGATCAGGCTCGGGTCGATCCCGTCGGCGCCCCAGGTGGCGGCGAGCTCGGCCGCCTCGATTATTTCCGGCGTCTCGTCCTCGAACGGCGCCCGCAGGGCGCGGGCGAAGTCGACGACCTCGCGCGAGCTGCCGTCGGCGCTGCCGATGACGCGGCGGATCGCCTCGAGGTTGAGGCCCTCGGCCTGCATCTCGCGCGTGATCTCGACCCGCGCGACGTGATCCTCGTTGTAGTAACCGGTGCGGCCGTGGACCTCGGGCGGCGGCAGCAGGCCGCGGGTCTGGTGGGCGCGGATGTTGCGCACCGTCATCCCGGTGCGCCGGGCCAGCTCCCCGATCGTCATCTGCCCCTTGTCCGGCTTCGCCGCGCCCATGCCCGGCTCACATAGTAAGTGCGAGACGCTGCCCACTCATCTCCCCCGCCGCATCCGAGCAGAGGAAGGCGATCGCCTCGGCGACATGCTCCGCGGGGGTGAAATTGGGGAACTCCTCCGCGGGGCTTTCGGCCCGCATCCGCGGGGTGAGGATGGCGTCGACGACGACGACGTTGGCGGTGGCGCCGCCGGGCTCGAAGCCGTCGGCGAGGGCGAGGGTCCAGGCCTCGGCCGCCGCCTTGGCCGCCGCGTAGGCGGCGTTGCCGTTGGACGGCGCCTGCGCCTGCTTGGCGGAGACGAGGACGAAGCGGCCGTGAGGGCTGGCCGCGATCTGGTCATGGAAGGCGCGGCTGGTGTGCTGGACCGTGCGAATGAGCAGGTCGTGGAGGAGGTCCCAGTCGGCGAGCGGCGCCTCGTGCAGCGGCTGCCCGCCTCGCCAGCCGCCGACCAGGTGGGCCAGCCCGTCGACCCGGCCGAAGCGCTCGACCAGGGCGGCGCACCAGGCCCGCGCCGCCTCCTCGTCGAGCAGATCGACCGCGCGGCCGTCCCAGCGCTCCGCCGGGATGCCGAGATCGGCAGCGATCGAGTCGAGCGCCTCCTGACTGCGGTCCGTGGCCGCCACCGTCGCGCCCGCCTCGGCGAGCCGGGCGGCCACGAGCGGCCCGAGCCCACCGCCGGCACCGGCGATTGCGATCACACGGCCGTCGAGGTCACTCATATGGGGGAGAGAGGATTCGAACCTCTGTAGGCATAGCCGGCAGATTTACAGTCTGCTCCATTTGACCGCTCTGGCACTCCCCCAGGCGATTCGAGGGGGCGATTCTAGAGGGGTGAACTGGTGCGGTGCTAGCTGGTCTCGACGCCGAGGCGCCGGGCCATCTGGGCGTTGAAGGCGGTCAGTGCCGAGAGGGGTCGCATGAAGACGGTCAGCTCGGCGACGCGGCCGTCCTCGTCGAGCTCGAGGAAGTCGATGCCCTCGAGCTCGCGGTCGCCGACGTTGGCCTTGAAACGGAGGGCGACGGTGCGCTCGCCGGCCAGCTCGTCGACATAGGTGAGGTCTTCGAGCGTGGCGGCGACGTGGGTGAGGATCATCGCGACGGCCTCGCGACCCTCGAAGCCGCGGAAGAGGATCGGGCTGTGGAGGACGACGTCCTCGCGCAGCGTCTCGGTCATCAGCGCGACGTCCTTCGCTTCGGCGGCGCGGCGAAAGGGATGCGGCTCGGCCATCGGCAGCTACTCTACCTCGGTGCCGAGCGACCACTTCTACGCCCGCCTCTCGAACTCGCTCGGCGCCCGCGGTCTGCGCTGGACCGGCAAGTTCAACGTCCCGATCTACCGGGCGACCGGGGGCCGGATCGGTGGCAGGGTCGGACGGGCCCCGGTGCTCCTGCTGACCACCACCGGGCGCAAGTCGGGTCAGCCCCGCACCGCCCCGGTTCTCTATCTCGCCGACGGCGAGAACGTGATCCTGATCAACACCAATGCCGGCAACGCGAAGATCCCGGCCTGGTCGCTGAACCTGACGGCCAACCCCGAGGCGGAGATCGAGCTCGGGCGCAAGCGGCGCCCGGTCCGGGCCCGCATCGCCGAGGGCGAGGAGCGCGCCGACCTCTGGCACAAGTCGAACGTGCAATACGCCGGGTTCGACGACTACGAGGCCAAGCTCAACCGCGAGATCTCCGTCTTCGTCCTCGAGCCGCGCTAGCCGCGCTAGCCGCGGGGGGAGAAAACAGATCGACTGCTGACTTGAGCACCCTATGGGGGGTTCAACTCAGCACTCGATCTCCAAGCGCGCCTGGAGATTGGCTGCGCAGCAGCACTGGGTGATCACGCGGGGGCAGTTGATGGCGCTGGGGTTTGGGCGACGGGCGATCCAGCGCAGGGTCGCGCGGGGACGCCTGCATCCCGTGATGCGTGGTGTCTATGCCGTTGGACGACCCGGTTTGACTCAGCAGGGCAAGTGGATGGCCGCGACGCTGAGCTGTGGGCCGGAGGCGCTGTTGAGCCACAGCAGCGCTGCGGCACTCTGGGGCTTCGGGAGTGAGCTGGGCCAACAGGTCGAAGTGTCGATCTGTGCAGCGGCGGATCGCAGACGACCCGGAGTCCATGCCTATCGCCGCCCTGGCATCGATGCACGCGACCGCTGTGAGCACTGCGGCATTCCCGTCACCAGCCCGGTGCGCACCCTCATTGACCTGGCCGCAATCCTCTCCCCCATGGCTCTCGAGCGAGCGGTCAACGAGGCCGATAAGCGCGAACTAACCGACCCCGAGGAGCTGCGGGCCGCCTTGGCCCGATATCCCAATGAGCGGGGGGTCGCACGACTGCGGACGCTGCTCGACCGCCGCACCTTCCGACTCAGCGACTCCGACCTGGAGATCCTCTTCCGGCCGATCGCCCGACGGGCCGGCCTGCCGCAACCCCAGACCAAACAGATCGTCAACGGCTTCGAAGTCGACTTCTTCTGGCCCGAGCTCGGCCTGGTGGTCGAGACCGACGGCCTGCGCTACCACCGCACCCCTTCTCAGCAGAACCGCGCCCTGCTCCGCGACCAAACTCACACCGTCGCCGGGCTGACCCATCTCCGCTTCAGCCACTCTCAGATCAAGTACGAACCGAAGCGGGTCCAGGCGGATCTGGCTGCTGTCGCCCGCCGCCTAAACCTGTCCTGAAGCGCGGAGGCGTCGTCAGGCAAGGACGCAGGGAGCGTGGCGCTCCGCACGCGAGCGGCCGAGGACACCGCCTGACGACGCCTCCGCGCGTCAGGAAGCTTCGCGGAGCATTTGTGCCTCCGGCAGGCGCTGCAGTTTTTTCAGCGTGTTGTTCTCGATCTGGCGGATCCGCTCGCGGGTGACGCCGAAGGTGCGGCCGACTTCCTCGAGGGTGAGCGGCTCGGCGCCGGAAAGGCCGTAGCGGAGTTCGAGGACTTGGCGCTCGCGTTCGGGCAGCGTCGCCAGCGCTTTGCGCACGCCCTCTTTCTGAAGGTGCTCGCTCGCTTCCTCGAAGGGCTCGAGTACGGCGTCGTCGGCGACGAAGTCGCCGAGCTCGGATTCGTCCTCGTCGCCGACCGGTTTCTCCAGCGAGACCGGCAGCTGCGAGACGCGGAGGATGTCGCGGACGTCGGCGACCGGCCAGCGCAGCTCCTCGGCGATCTCCGCCGGCTCCGGCTCGCGCCCCAGTTTCTGGACCAGCTGGCGTTCGACGTGGGCGACCCGGTTCAGCTTCTCGACCATGTGGACGGGGATGCGGATCGTCCGCGCCTTGTCGGCGATCGCCCGCGTCACCGCCTGGCGGATCCACCAGGTCGCGTAGGTGGAGAACTTGTAGCCACGGCGGTAGTCGAACTTCTCGACCGCCCGGATCAGCCCCAGTGAGCCCTCCTGGATCAGGTCGAGGAAGCTCAGCCCGCGCCCCAGATAGCCTTTCGCGATCGAGACGACGAGGCGCAGATTGGCCTCGACCATCTGTCGCTTCGCCAGCATGTCGCCGCGCTCGATCCGCTTCGCCAGTTCCACCTCCTGGCTCGCGGTCAGCAGCTCGACCTTGCCGATCGAGCGCAGGTAGAGACGCAGCGAGTCGAGGCTCGGCTCAACGGTCAGGTCCAGCTCAGACTTCTTGCCGTTGCCGTTGGCCTCCGCCCCGCGCTGTTCTTTGTAAGCGCTGACTCCACCCTCGGCGATCACGTCGACGCCGTGCTCGACCAGATTGGCGTGGAGCTGAGACACCTGCTCCTTGGTTACCTCGACCTCCTCCAGTGTGGAGGCGATCTGCTCGAAGGTGAGATAGCCGCGCTCGCGGCCAAGAGTGATCAAACCCTGAAGCTCGTCAAGCTCGGCGAACGGTTGCTCGCCTGAATCCCGATTCAGCCCCTCCGACACCGTCTCCAACGGTTCGATAGCCACTGTCCTCGCTGCCCCTCTCCCATAACCCGGGTCAGCCGGCCCTCACGCTCCGGCCGCGACGAAGTATAGGCGGAAGATCCTCTCCATTGCCGAAGAAGCTGTTCGCTTACGATTCATAAGCCGATGCCGAGCGAGACGACCAGCCCCGCCGCGCCGCCCGACGTCCAGGCCGGCGTGCCCGTGACCCAGGTGAGTCTCTCGCGGGTGGGCGTGACCGGGGTCGAGAAGGTGATCCGGGTCAAGGCCGACGGCAGCGAGAACCTCTTCTACGCCGAGTTCGAGTGTTTCGTCGACCTCAACCCGCAGCAGGCGGGCGTGCACATGTCGCGCTTCGAGGAGATCGTCGGCGAGGCGATCGACGAGGTGGTGCTGCAGGAGGCCTTCAAGGCCGAGGTGCTGGCCGCCCACATCGCCCAGCGGGTGCGCAAACGGCAGGGCGGGCTGCGGGCCGAGGTCTCGGTCACGGCGCGCTACCCGGAGACGGTCTCGACGCCGGAGAGCGGCAAGAGCACCCAGGAGATCTACGTCCTCTTCGGCACCGCAGTGGATTCCGAGCGCGGCACGCGGACGCTGACCGGCGTCCAGGCTCAAGGCATGACCGCCTGTCCCTGCGCGCAGGAGATGGTCGCCGGGCTCTCCCGCGAACGGCTGGCGGCAGAGGGCTTCAGCGCCGAGGAGATCGAGCGGGTGATCGACGTGGTGCCGATCGCGACCCACAACCAGCGCGGCATCGGCACCCTGCACGTCGGCTGCCCCGAGGGCGGCCCGACCTGGATCGACGCCCCGGAGCTGCTGCGGATCGTCGAGTCCTCGATGAGCTCGGAGATCTACGAGCTGATGAAGCGCCCGGACGAGATGGCGGTCGTGGTCAAGGCCCACGAACAGCCGCGCTTCGTCGAGGACTGTGTGCGGGAGATGGTGCGCCAGGTAGTCGAGGGGTACCCCGACCTGCCCGATGAGGCATTCGTGATGGCGCGCCAGGAGAACCTCGAGACGATCCACCGCCATAACGTCGTGGCCGAGCGCTACGGCACGCTGGGTGAGCTGCGTGCCGAGCTGGCGAGCGGCGAACACCAGGCGCGGCATCAGACGATGCGCGACTGGCTCTCCGCCTAGCTCGGCTCTGCCTTGGCGGCGGCCCGGGCCTTCTGCTCTTCCTCGATGCGGCGGCGCAAGCCGAAGAAGTAGTCGGCGCCGCTGACGACGGTGACGACAAGGGCCGCGTAGACGAGCAGGTCGACGCCGAGCGGCGCCGGGTCGGTGACGATCAGGGCGATCACGGCGGCGATCTGCAGCACCGTCTTCACCTTGCCCAGCCAGCTGGCGGAGATCACGATGCCGCGCTCGTTGGCGATCGTGCGGAGGATGGTGACGGCGATCTCGCGGGCGATGATCACCATCGCCACCCAGGCTTCGAGCCGGTTCAGCGAGACCAGCGAGATCAGGGCACCGGTGATCAGCAGCTTGTCGGCGAGCGGGTCCATCAGCTTGCCAAAGGTGGTGACGGCGTCGCGCGAGCGGGCGAAGTAGCCGTCGAGGCCGTCGGTCAGCGCCGCCAGGGCGAAAACGATGGCCGCCAGCGTGTCGCCGTTCGGCGTCTCCCCCAGCAGGGCGACGACGACGACCGGCACGGCGACGATCCGCAGCAGCGTCAGCGCGTTCGGCAGGTTGAGCGGGAACATCGCCCGCTCAGTTTGGACTACCGGCGGGCTGTTTGGCCACTGCCGCCGCGTCACGCTTGGCGAAGAACTCCTCGCCCTCGATGCTGACGTGGGGGACGATGCGGTCGAGCCAGCGCGGCAGCCACCAGGCGCGCTTGCCGAGCAAGACCATCACCGCCGGCACCAGCAGGCAGCGGACGAGGGTCGAGTCGATCGCGATCGCCACGGCTAACCCGACCCCGAACTCCTTCACCACCGGGTCGCCGTTGAGGACGAAGCTGGTGAAGACGCAGACCATGATCGCCGCCGCCGAGGTGATCACACGGCCGGTGTTGGCGAGCCCTTCGACCACCGCCTTGCGCGCGTCGCCGGTCTGCTTGTAGTGCTCTTGCATCTGCGTCAGCAGGAAGACCTCGTAGTCCATCGAGAGCCCGAAGAGGATCGCGAACATCAGCAGCGGCACGAAGCTGACGATCGGGATCGCTTCATCGAGGCCGATTAGCGAGGCGCCCCAGCCGAGCTGGAAGACGGCGGTGACGACGCCGTAGGCGGCGGCGACCGAGATCAGGTTCATCGCCGCCGCCTTGATCGGCACCAGCAGCGAGCGGAAGGCGAGCAGGAGGACGAAGAAGCTGAGGGCGACGACGATCGCGATCATCAGCGGCAGCTTGTCGCTGATCTGGGTCGCGAGGTCGATGTAGCCGGCGGTCTGGCCGCCGACGTAGGCGGAGCCGTTGGCCCCCTGCATCGCCTTCGGGATCACCGTGTCGCGAAGGTCTTCGACCAGGCTGACGGTCTTGGTCTCCCACGGCGCCGATTTGGAGACGACGGTGAAGACGGCGACCGTGCCCTGCTTGTCGAGCGTCGCTTCGCCGACCGCCGCGACATCGGGAGCGCCGACGACCGCTTTCTGCAGCGACGGCAACCCGGCTTTGGCGTCCTGCGGAGAATCGAATTCGGAGGCGATCAGCAGTGGCCCGATCAGGCCCGGCCCGAAGCCTTCGTCGAGCCCGTCGAAGGCCTGGCGCGAGGTCGTGTCCTTGGGCAGTGCGCCGATGTCGTTCTGGCCGAGTTCGAGCTGGAAGATCGGCAGCGCCAGCACGACCAGGATCACCAGAGCGACGATCGCCGAGCGCCAGGGGCGCCTCGAAACCCCCTCGGCCCAGCGCCGCCAGCCGTGCGGCTGGTGGTCGTCGGGGTGGGTCTTGCCAAGCTTCACCCGCAGCGAGTTGATCCGCGGCCCGAGCGCGCCGAGCATCGCCGGCAGCAGCGTCGTCGCGGCGGCGACAGCGACGACGACGGCGATCGCGGCGGTGTAGCCGAGCGTGCTGACGAGCGGGATGCCGGCGAAGGCGAGCGAGCAGAGCGCGATCACGACCGTGAAGCCGGCGAAGACGACGGCGCCGCCAGCGGTCGCGGTGCTGCGCGCGATCGACTCGCGCACCTCCATCCCGTCGCGGAGCTGGAGTTTGTGGCGGGTGACGATGAACAGCGCGTAGTCGATCCCGACCCCGAGCCCGATCATCGTCGCCAGGGTCAGCGAGACCCCGGGGACCTCGATCACGTGCTCGAGCAGGCGGATGATCGAGAGCGCGATGGCGAGGCCGATGATCGCCGAAAGGATCGGCATCATCATCGCCGTCGCCGTGCCGAAGGCGAACAGCAGGATGATGATCGCCGCGGCGATCCCGATCGCCTCGCTCTGCTCGGTCGCCGGTTTCGAGAGCTGCTGGCCGACGTAGCCGCCGACGGAGACTTCGAGCCCAGCAGCTTCGGCCGACTTGCCGGTGTCGAGGATCGCCTGCGCCTTGCTCTCGTTGAGATCGCCCGGGCCGACCCCGAGCACGACCGGGATGTAGGCGATCGTGCCGTCTTCGCTGACCAAGCCTTTGCCCTTCGCCTCCGGGCTGAGTGGATCGACGGCAGAGTTGACGTCGCCGAGTTCGTTCAGCCGCTGCGCCGTTTCGGCGATCGCCGCGCTGTACTTCTGCTCGCTGAGCTTGCCGTTCGGCGCCTTGAAGACCATCGGGTTGGAGCCGTAGGCCTGTTCGGGCAGGTTGTCTTCGAGCAGTTCGGTGGCGATCGTCGACCCGGTTCCCGGCAGGGTCAGGTTTTCGCTGGTCTGACTACCGGCGCTGGCGCTGATCACGACCAGGCCCACGGCGGCGAGCAGCCAGAGGCCGATCACCGGCCAGTGGTGGCGAGAGCAGAAGCGGCCGATCGCATAGAGGGGGGCCGTCATCTGCGGATCATCATCCCTTACCTATGGGCGGCAGAACTACTTGCCTGCGGTGGACTCGCCGGGAACGGGCTCGGTGCCGTTTTCGAAGGCGCTTGGGATCGCCTCGGGCCCCAGGGCGCCGAGCAACTGCCGCAGGGCCAAGCGGTGCTGGGCCTGGTTGGCGACGATCGCGCCGAGCAGAGAGCGCGGCCAGGTCTCGCTCAGCTTCGAGATCGCGCTCAGCTCGAGGTCGATCGTCGCCCCTTCGACTTCGTAGAGAAAGGCGAGGTGGTCGGCCGGGGTGCGCAGGTCGTCGGCCTCAATCGGTTCCGGCTGCGGTTCGGATTTGGCGGCGAGGCCGCGCAGGGCCTTGACGATCGCCACCGAGTGTTCCTGTTCCTGGGCGCGGAAGCGGCGGGCGATCTCTTGGGCGGGACCGCGCAGGGCCGGGATGCTGTGCTCGTAGGCGTCGACCGCGGCGAGCTGGCGGGAGAGGACGCCGTTGAGCAGCTCGACGTCGGCGTCCTTGTCGGAGTTGCCCCCGGCGGAGCTGTCGCCGCCACCGCAGCCGGCGAAGGCGGCAACGAGCGCGACGGCTGCCGCAGTGGAGAAGAGGGCGCGGCGCGCGGAGGCGCGCGGCGTGATTCGGTTCCAGGTCATGGAGAGGCGGCAAAGCCTATGAGCTCGGCGGGCGGCGATGCGCTTGGCGACCTGGCGGCAGAGATTCACGCCTGTCGCCGCTGTCCGCGGCTGGTCGAGTGGCGGGAGGCCTGCGCGGCCGACCCGCCGCGCCGCTACCGCGGCGAGGACTACTGGGCGCGGCCGCTCGACGGCTTCGGCGACCCGGCGGCGCGGCTGGCGATTGTCGGCCTCGCCCCGGCCGCCCACGGCGCCAACCGCACCGGCCGCATGTTTACCGGCGACCGCTCCGGCGAGTGGCTCTATGCAGCCCTGTACCGCGCCGGCTACGCCAACCGGCCGGAGTCCGAGCGGCGCGGCGACTCGCTGCAGCTCGACGACGCCTATGTGACCGCGGTCGTCCGCTGCGCGCCGCCCGCCAACAAGCCGACGACGGAGGAGCGCGATACCTGCCTCCCTTATTTAGAGCGCGAGCTGGAGCTGCTGCAGCGCTGCGTCGTCGTCGTCGCCCTCGGCTCCTTCGCCTGGGACGGGGTGCTGCGAACCGCCCGCGCCCTCGGCATCGAGGTTCCCCGCCCCCGTCCCCGCTTCGGCCATGGTGCCGAGACCGAGCTCGGCCGCTGGCGACTGCTCGGCTGCTACCACCCCAGTCAGCAAAACACCTTCACCGGCAAGCTGACCGTGCCGATGATCGATGCCGTCTTCACACGGGCGCGTTCCATTAGCGGAACCTTTCTCACTGATTAGCCGGTCTTAAGCAATGTGCTGCGAGCGAGGATCAAACGAATCACCGAAGCTTTCACCGAACCGAATGGGGATCTGCGGCTGATCCAGATCGGGCCAGGATCCGACGTCGTCATCGAGGGCCCGAACGAGGAGCAGCAGGCGCTGATCGCGGCCCTCGACGGTAAGCACTCGCTGGAGGAGCTGGAGGAGCGTTTCGGCGCCGGCGAAGTCGGCGAGACGATCGCCCAGCTGCGGGAGCTGGGGATCGTCGAGGACGCTGCCGACGACGACCTGATTCCGCCGGCCGAACGGCAGCGGTTCGACCGCCAGCTGCGCTACTTCAGCGCCGTCGGAGAGGGCGGGACGACCCCATCGCAGTGCCAGGAACGCCTGCGCGATGCCTCTGTCGCCCTGATCGGGGTCGGCGGCCTCGGTGGCTGGTCGGCGCTGGCGCTGGCGGCCAGCGGCGTCGGCGAGATACGGATGGTCGACGGCGACCGGATCGAGGAGAGCAACCTCAACCGCCAGGTCCTCTACACCGAGGCCGAGATCGGCCTGCTCAAGGTCGAGGCGGCGGCGCGGCGGCTGCGAGCCTTCAACCCGGCGATGCTTGTGACGGCGACCGCGCGGCGACTGGAAAGCCAGGCGGAGCTGGCCGACTTCATCGCCGGCGCCGACGTCGTCGTCGACACCGCCGACTGGCCCGCCTACGAGATCGAGCGCTGGTGCAACTCGGCCTGCTTCGAGGCCGGCATCCCCTACATAGCGATGACCCACTTCGCCTCGACCGCCCGGGTCGGCCCCCTCTACGTGCCGGGTCGGACCGGCTGCTTCTCCTGCCAGGAGATCGCCTACCGGCGCCAATACCCGCTGTTCGACGAGGTCACCGGGCGGGGAGAGAACAGCTCCGCGGAAGCGGCGACCCTGGGTGCCGCCTGCGGGCTGATCGGCGGCCAGGTGGGCATGGAAGTCATGCACCTGCTGACCGGGGTGGTCGAGCCGGCGACGCTCGGGGTCAGCCACATCTACGACCTGCGGACGATGGAGGTCGAGCGCGAGGTGGTGGTGCCGGAGCCGGAGTGCCCTGTCTGCTCGCACCTGCAACCGCAGACGGGCGGCGACCGCCTCGAGGGGGTCGCCGGCGGGTAGATTAGGCGGCGATGAGGCTCGCCTCGGCCCTCGCGATCATCGCCCTTGCCGCCGCCATGGCTGGCTGCGACTCGTCCTCGGACGAGGGCACGCAAACCAACCCGGGTCCGGCCGCGCAGCCACCGCGGGCGAGCGGCGCCGAAGCGCCGGTCGGCGCCGCGGCGAAGAGCTGCGACACCCACGCGGTCGACGCCAAGGCGCTGCGGGTGACCGCCGTCTCTTGCGGCGAGGGTCGCCGGGTGATGTTCGCCTGGCAGCGGGCCGAAAGCTGCGGCTTGATTGACGGCGCCTCGCGCGGCTCCTGTGCAGTGCGCTCCTACCGCTGCCTGGCCGCTAGGACCGACCGTGGCATCAGCGTCAGCTGCGCCCGCCCCGGCCACTCGGTCGCCTTCATCGCCAAGCGCGGCTAGGACCGCGCGAAGCGGCCGGCGGGGCCCTCACGCCGTCGCGTCTCCCTTGGCATGCGGGTCATCCTAGAATGGGGCCCAGCCCGCCGGCGTAGCTCAGTTGGTAGAGCACTTCATTCGTAATGAAGGGGTCCCCGGTTCAAGTCCGGGCGTCGGCTCTGAGGGCTACCCGTCCGCGCGTCGCCACACCTCGACCGCGGAGCGGGAGCTCATCGGGAAACTCGATCAAGGCTAGGCGGTCTTCCTCATGGCCCGGCGAGGCGGGCTCCCGCTCTTGGTGTAGTCAAACGCGCGCGCCGTCCATGCGGCGCCGCGGCGCGGGCCCGCCGACGGGGAGTCGTCGCAGAACTAGCCGCTCAAGTGCCGAGATCCCGGCTGTCAGGCAGATCACCGTGTGCTGATTCGAGATCTGCCAGGTCGACCAAATCTCGCTCTCGTCCAACCGAACGCTTCATCGCGACCAGGTCCGCGAGGGAGCAAATCGGAGCCTCGGCACCATCGACGCGGCGAGTCTCGGCGCGCGCCAGAAGGTCTGAGAAGGACATTCCAGCGGCTTTCTCCGGGAGCAGGTCCAGGTCACCGTGCTCGGTTGACAGGTGAATCGCCCGATCTCCGGCGATCCCTCCCTCGGGAATCGGTGAGCCGTCAGGACGAGTAGCGCCCCACCTGTCCACCAGGACACGGATCCGCTCGACATTGCTGGTGTCGGGATCGAACACTGCGTCAATGTCTCGCGTCGCCCGCACGACTCCGTGCCGAATCAGCGCGACTCCTCCAATCAGCACGTAGCGAACTCCCGCGGCATTGAGATCCTCGAGGATGCGGCCAAAGCCGGTCAACGAGCGGACGCGAGCTTTGCCGCCTGGAGGCTCAGCGCGACTCCCTCGGCGAGCAGGTCGTCAGGATCGCGAGATGCATCCTTGATCAGGCGGTATCGACGCCATTCCTCACCCGCTCGGGCATCGTCGCCGCTGGCCTCCGCATCACGAGCCCTGGCTCCAGCTTCCGCCAGTCGATCTATTGAGGACATTTTCGACATCCAACGCAGGATAGCCCTGGTCCTCACGGTCGGCTTGAGATTCCGTGTCCCGAAATATGTCCCCAACTCGGCAGTTCTGTATTCAAGTCCGGGCATCGGCTTTGGGCATCGCCAGCGGGCTCGTGTGTCCGGCCTGCTCGATGGCCTCGGCGTAGATGCCGTGGCGGGTATTGGGCGGAGGCGACGCGACGATGCCGTAGGCCTCCTCCATCGCCCTCGCGAGGGTCGTCTTGAAGGTGCGGCCGTGCCAGGCGTGCGCCTCGGCGGCGCGGCCGACGTGGAGGTGGGTCAGCTCGTGAAGCAGGGTCTCGAGGACGTCGCCGGGGCGGATGCCGGGGTAGGCGGTGACCGAGAGGCGGAACTGGCTGGGCACGGCGAAGCCGAGGCGGTTGGGACGGGTGCCGGCTCGCCGCACCTTGAGCTCGGGCGTTCGCGCCGCAAGCGGGCCCTCGGCGAACACGTCGAGGGCCCGCAGCCTCTCCATCTCCTGGTCCAGCGCAATCCCGGCGACCACGTAGTAGGAGGGTGAGCGGACGGGCGGGGAGGCGGGCCGGGGGCGGGACCGTCGTCGTCGCTGAAGGAGCTTGGCCACCATGGCGAGCACAGTCTTCAGTCGAAGCCGGACGGGCGCGCCTGTCCGGCGGCCATACTGCCGACATGATCGCCAACTGCGCCGTCTACGAGGGAGGGCAGCGACGAGCCGGCGAGCTGCCGCTGCAGCAGGCGGGGGCGGCGGCACGAGAGGACGGTGCCTTCGTCTGGCTCGGGTTGGTCGAGCCGAGTGCCGAGGAGCTGGCCGAGATCGCCACCCAGTTCGATTTGCATGAGCTGGCCGTCGAGGATGCGGTTAACGCGCACCAGCGGCCGAAGGTCGAGCTCTACGGCGAGACCCTGCTGGTGGTCGTGAAGACGGCTCGCTACGTCGACCCCGACGAGGTGATCGAGCTGGGCGAGCTGCTGCTCTTCGTCAACCCCACCTTCATCGTCAGCGTGCGCCACGGCGAGGGCGATCTGAGTGGGGTGCGGGAGCGGATCGACGCCCGCCCAGACCTGCTCACACATGGCGTCGGGATGGTGCTCTACGCGATCCTCGACCATGTCGTCGACGGCTACGAGGAGGCGGCGGCGGGCGTCGACGTCGACATCCAGGAAGTCGAGCGCGAGGTCTTCTCGGGCGATCGGGCCAATCCTGTCGAGCGGATCTACAAGCTGGAGCGCGAGGTGCTCGACTTCCAGCGGGCGGTGGCACCGCTCGCGGCCGAGGTCGAACAGATCTTTCGCGGCCATTACGAGGTAGTCCCCGACGGCCTGCACGAGTACTTCCGCGACGTCCACGACCACCTGCGCCGGGTCGGCGGCCAGATCGCCGGCTTCCGCCAGCTGCTCGACAGCGCCCTCAACGCCAACCTGACCCAGGTCTCGGTGCGCCAGAACGAAGACATGCGGAAGATCTCTGCTTGGGTGGCGATCATCGCCGTGCCGACCGCAGTCGCCGGCATCTACGGGATGAACTTCCGCCACATGCCGGAGCTGGACTTCCAGTTCGGCTACCCGGCGGTACTTGTCTTCATCGCCGTGGTCTGCCTGGTGCTGTACCGGCGCTTCAAGCGGGCGGGCTGGCTCTGACGGAGGAAAACAACGGCCGCCAAAGGAGCTGCCCAGTCGGGCAGCTCCTTGGCGAAGCGGTTACGGCAAGGCCGCGCAGATAACCCAGACTTCAGGGAGGATCCCGACGGTCACACCACCGGTGTCGTTCTGCACGGTGGCGCGCCAGCCGGTGAACGTTCCGCCGCTCGCAGGCGCACCCGAATTCGTACTGCTTATTATCGGCCGCGAGGAGCCGACGTTGGTCGCCTCTGAGTCGGTCAAGTCGCCCCTCGCACCGCCGCCCAACGCGACCTGGTCAGCCGGGCAGAAGACGTCAACGGAAACGCTCGTGCCGTCCGGGACTTCGGCCGCCGCCACCGCAAACTGGGTGGTGACCTTGCCGCCTAGGAAGGTACCGGCCGCGACGTCGTCTTTGCCGATCGAGCCGTTGACGACCTTGCTGCCGTTGACCGAGTTGGCGGCGAGGTCCGCCAGGGCCACCGAACCATCGGTCAGGTCGACGCCGGCCAGCGAGCCGTCTTTGACATCGGCCCCGGTCAGTGAGCCATCGGCGACATCGGTGCCGGTGAGCGAGGCATCAGCGACTTTGGCGCTGTTGACGGCGTTGTTCTTGATTTTGGCCATGGTCACAGCGTTTTTCTTCAGCTGTTTGGAGCCGACGCTGTTTTTGGCGAGTTGGTTCGCGGCGAAGGCGGTCGCGCCGCCGAGGATTAGAAAAACGGCAAGCGTCGACATCACGTTTGCGTAGGTAAGACCACTGCGAATGCGCTTCAGCATCAGCTCAAACCTTTCTTTCACTTGGGCGGATCATGGACAACTGGATTCGTCAGGCCCTCAGAAAATGATGAATTCGACGAGCACCGTACAAGCGTCGGATTTCGACCCCTCGTACTTGTCGGTCCCGGCGTAACTCGAGGAGACCGTCCAGTTGCCCTGTTCGTTGGCGCTGGGGGTCACCGATGCTTTCCAGGCGCCGTTGGCGTCGGTGGTCGCGTTGACCACGGTCGAGGCACCGGCTGGATTTTTGAAGGTGACGCTCAGCGCCGAGCCGGTGGGGGCACCGGAGAGAGTTCCCGTCACCGTCAGCGCGGCGCCCGGGTTGGTGTGCTGAGGGCAGGCCTGTTTGAGGGTCGTCGCCGCCTTGGGGACGCCGGTGACCGGGACCTTGATCTGCTGGGCGCCGTCACCTTCGACGGCCACTTCGAGCTCGCCCGGCTGGGCCGCGTCGTTGGCGAAGGTGGCCGGAATCGTCACCGAACCGTCGCCGGCGATCGCTTTGCCGATCACCTGACCGTTCTGCAGGAGGCTGATCGGCTGACCCGCCAGCTCTTTCGGCAGGGTGACCAGGGTGCCGAACGGTTCCGGCCCGGGGCCCGGGGGCGTCACTTTGGCCCGGAAGACCGCGACCAGCTGACTGGCGGTGTAGACGAGCGGCGGCACACCGCCACCCCACATCTGCATCGTCGGGTCGCCGAAGTAGTGCCAGAGGTAGAGCTCGTTGCGGGTGCTGCCGCTGCCTCCGGATATCCCCGGCCCGGACGGCGGCGCCAGGCCGGCGAGCCGCAGCTTGCCGTGGATCAGCGCGTCGCCGACCCGCTGTTTCGCTTCCGGCCCCTCCGCGGGAAGGACAGACGGCAGCAGCGCATCGACGAACCCAAGCCCCAGTTCCGAGTTGTGCCAGGACGGTGAGTTCCTGGTGTCGCCGAAGACACCGACGGCGCCGCCGTCGGCCTTGACCAGCGCCTGCTGGACGAAGGAGGTCTCGTCGGTGTCGTACTGGGCGCTGGCGCAGTTGATGCTCATCACGACCGGCAACAGGGCGCCGTTTTTGAGCGCTTCAACCTCGGTCGTGGTGAAGAACGGATCCCCCCAGCCGTCCGACCAGCCATGGTCGCGGTGGATGATCAGGAAGCGGCCCGCGTTCCAGGCCGAGCTCACATCAGCCCCATCGCCATCCCAGGGGAACGTCGGCTTCTGCAACGAGGCCGGGACAGGGGTGCCATCGTTGAATTTCAGCGGGTTGGTGACTGGGCTGTCGGCGTAGATCCGGTCGACGGTGACGCCGCGTTTGACGAGGCCGCTCCGCACCTGCTCGGCGAACCGGCTGAAGGTCCGGATCTCCTGGCCGTCGTTGACTTCTTCGGCGGATTCGGTGTCTTGGAACTGGGCCGCGAGAGTGGCGTGGTTAAGGAAGGCGGCGCCGCCGGGCGCTGCCGTCTCGTATTTGAGGATCTTCCCCACCGCGGTTTCCACCTGGGCGAGGTCGTTGCCGAGGATGCGGCCGATGGCGATGTCGGGCAGCTCGTCGGTGTCGTTAGCCGTCGAGTACGGGTTGTCCGAGGGGATCCCGCCGGGGCCCGTGGTGAAGGTCGGGACCAGTTCGTCGTCGCCCATGATCGTCACGTAGCTGGGCCGGATGCAGTGAATCGCGGCGACCCTGGTGCGGATGAAGGCCTGGATCGCCGTCGCCGTGGTGCCGATCTGGCCGGGGGCGGCGCCGGTCTGGACGACCGTCGTGCGGATGCCGGCGGCGCGACGCGCCACCGCGAAGGTGTTGGCCGCGGTCAGGGTGGCGGGGTTGGTGATGACCAGCATCTCCTCGCCGCACGGTTCCCAAATTGGCGGATTTTTCACTTTGATGATGTCGGTGTTGAGCAGGCTCGAGGCGAGGCGCCGCTGCGCCTGCTCCCAGGGCGAGAGCAACTGGTTGCTGAATGAGTGAGTGCCGCCTTTGAAGGTGACGGTGACGTCAACCGAGGTGAGCACTTTCAGCGAGTCCGTTTTCGGGTTGTACTGAGCGGCCGGGACCGTGAGGTTGCCGATCGTCAGGTCGCGTGACTGGCCGAGGACCACACCGTCGGCCGCCGCGGCGGGCACCAGACCCTTCTCGTTGTAGGCCTTGCCATCGAAGCTGAACCCTTTGTTGACGAAGGGCGGCTTGTCGAAGTCGGGTGCTTTGGCGATCGCATCGGCCGCATCGGGCTGGGCCGGATAGACGTTGACACCGTCGAGCGTGTAGGAGTCGACGTCGCTCGCCTTGACGACAACCTGGGCGCCGTCGGGGACGCCGATGACGCTGCTGGCGACCGGGATGCCGGGCTCGCCGGGCTTACCCGGGGCTTCGGTGTCCGGCAGCATCAGCTGGCTCCAGGTCTGGCCACCGTCGGCTTTGGCGACGAACTGGACCGCCGGCAACTGGACCTCGAGCTTCATCCCGTTGAGGTCGCTGCTGAGGATCTTCGTCTTGGTGGCGCCCAAGCGGCTTGGCTTGGTGCCACCGCCGCAACGCTTGGTGGCCTTGCTCGCCAGCAGGGTGCTGCTGGCCTTCAGGGATGCGGGACCGAGAGCGGCGAGCTTGGCGGCCGCCTTGCGGCCCTTCTTGCCCTTCTTTACCTTGACGCCGAGGAGGATGCGGCGGTAGCGGTTGAGGTCCTTGACCGCGCCGCAGGGGCTCTTACCGGCGACCAGACGAGCGTGCGTCGCGGCTCTCTCGAGCCCTTTCAGCTTTGCGGCGGGGAGAGCGTCGTCGGGGAGCTTGTTGGTCTTGGCGACCAGGACCTTGAGCGAGGAAGCGGGCGAGCTGCCCTTCTTCTTGGCGGCCTGACCGGCGGTTGCGCCCCAGATAGTGAGGGCGAACAGCCCCATCGCCATTGCTACAACCAGCGTCCTCGAAACTGATCTCGGCATCTCGCGTTTCCTCCCAGGGGTTTGGTGCTGCTCGTGCGGCGGAGTATCTCCCACCTGTCGTTCAGGTCCTATCTTTGAATAGTCAAGCCTCGCAAAAGCGGTGCGAGACTAACGGATCGTGGCGAGGCTGTCAGTCATTTGTCGACCGCCGGCTCGCAAAACTGCTGAGAGGCACCTACGCGCCGACGCCGGCCGGCACGCGCTCCGGATCGTGCGACTCGATCACCCGATCGATCAGGCCGTACTCGACGGCATCGGTGGGCATAAAGAATTTGTCGCGTTCCATGTCCCCGTGGATCTGCTCGCGGGACTGACCGGTGTGCTTGACGTAGATGCCGTCGAGGCGCTCGCGCAGCTCGAGGATCTCTTTGGCGTGGATCTCGATGTCGGTCGACTGGCCTTCGAAGCCGCCACTTGGCTGGTGGATGAGGATGCGGCTGTTTGGCAGCGCCATCCGCTTGCCCTCGGCGCCGCCGGTGAGGATCAGCGACCCGGCCGACATCGCGATCCCGTAACAGATCGTCTGCACGTCGGGCTTGATGAACTGCATCGTGTCGTAGATCGCCAGCCCCGCGTAGGCGGAGCCGCCGGGCGAGTTGATGTAGACGCTGATGTCCTTCTCGGGATCGTCGGACTCGAGGTGCAGAAGCTGGGCGATGATCAGGTTGGCGAGGTCCTCGGTCACCTGTTCCCCGAGGAAGACGATCCGCTGCGCGAGCAGACGGCTGTAGATGTCGAAGGAGCGCTCACCGCGCGCGGTCTGCTCGACGACCATCGGTACCAGGGGCATTGGGTCTCCTTCCTCGACTTGATCCGTGCCCGCTGACCTTACCCGTGCCAGTCGTGGGTCAGCTTCCCGGAGGTGGGGGCGATGCTGATCCGCAGTGCCTCCGCGGGGCCCACATACCCCGTGAGGATGAACTGGATGACCTGCGATGCGATGCCCGGCAGCTCGGCCTCGCGCCCGCCCTCGACGCGCAGGGCGATCAGCGTCGCCACCCCACCGGCAAGGCCGCGCTCGAATGTCGGCGGCAGCTCGTCGCCGGGCCCGGCGCGCGTCCGGCCCGTCGCCAGGGCCTCGGCCAGGTAGGCGATCAAGCGCTCGTAGCGGGCGACGCCGTCAGCCCCGTGCAGGACCGGCTCCGCTGTCAGTGTCCTGACCGACTGCGGGTGCGCGGCGGCGAAGCTCAGACCGGCGCGAACCGCGGCCGCCACCTTCAACGGCCACTCCAGCTCCTCCGCGCTGGCCTCCTCGAGCAGGATCTGGACGCGGGCGAACGCGGTCTCGAAGGCGGTCGGAAAGTCGTCTGGAGGCGTGGCGATCTCGCTCATGCGCGGGCGGCGCCATGGCGATCTCCTCCCTTGACTCGCAGGGATCATCCGCTCCGCGGTCGCGCTTGGCAAGGTTTGGCAAGGGGTTCAGCCGCTGCGGCCTAGCGGGTGGCGATTCGGAGGACATCTGGGCGCCCCTCGCGCTGGGTAGAATCGACGTCGGATGGGGGGTTCCTCGAAATTGCTGCAGATGGTCGCCGTCGCCAGCGCATGCGCCGTCTGCCTTACCGCTTGCGGCGGGGGCGACGGCGACTCCACGGCATCGAGTCAGCCCGCACGCGAAACCGTCTCCGCCCGCAGCGCTCCCTTCGCCAAGTACAGCGGCAAGGGACCGGCCAAGCTCCACCTCGCCGAATTCGGCACCGAGGGCAGCGACAGCGACCGCACCGAGGTTGAAGAGCTGATCGACGCCTACCTACCGGCGATCGGCGGCGGCAGGTGGAAGTCGGCCTGCCGCTACCTCTCGGCCAACCTGATGTCCCAGATCGACCAAATCGCCAGGCGCTCGAAACGTCCCGTCAAGCCGACCTGCGCCGAGATCCTGCAGGCCCTGGTCGAGTCCGCCAACGCCCGCAGCCACGAATCGCTGGTCACCGCCCCCCAGGGAATCGCCAGCCTGCGGATCAAAGAGAGCCCCAGCGGCGGCTTCGCCCTGTTTCACGGCAGCGATGGTGAGGACCACTGGATGACGGTGAGCCGCGCCGGTGGGACTTGGGGGATCACCTCCCCCACGCCGGAAGCATTCCCCTCCCAGGGGTGAGCCCCCAAACAGCAGAGGCCGCGCGGTCCCCCGCGCGGCCTCTGCCAACCAAGCCCACCGCCAACCAGCCGGCGAGCTCCAACCATCCTCTACTCGAGGCCGATCATGTATTCCCCTTCGGGTTCCACCGGCGCAAACGGCCCATAGACTTCATAGCTGACGCCGTTCGTAGCCAGGCCTTCGAGCATGAACGAGGTGATCACGCCCTCCCCGTTCACGGTCGGCACGAAGTCGAGCTGATTCCAGTGCCTCTCGACAGGACTGACCGGATAGGCCCCATAGCATGTCCCGCCGCCGTTCGCGTACCAAGTGCTGAGGTCCAGGGTCGTGCTCGTGTTGGAAACCTCAGGCGTGGAGGGAGCGAGGCCGATGTTCCAGCCCGCGCTGGGGTTCCATCCTTCGCTCATGTTGTTGGCCTCTTTTTCCAGCTCGCAGCCGGCCCAGTTACCGGTGCCCCCGCAAGAAGACGGATCCCGTTCCAGCCCGAGGAGCTGGGCCTGGGTGTCCCCCGGCGCTTGGCCGCCCTTCAGGGCGATCCAAACGCTCGCCTCGCAGTAAAAGGAGCCCTGCGAGGCGCCCCAGTTGGAATCGCGGGTGAAGCCGACCTGGCCGGTGTACTGGACACCGTAGGTTTCTTCGTTACTGAGCGTCCAGTCCTGGATCGTCCAAGTGTCATAAGCGCTAGCACTCGCACTCGCCGGCAGCGCAAGCGCAGCCAGCGCCACCACCAGCAACAGTACTTTCTTCATCTCTAACCCTCCTGAGGGCTTGGTTTTAGTGTGGTTTCACTCTCTTACTTCCACACCCACCCTGACCATCCCAATCTGCGGAGGTGAGTACCCCTTTGTTCTCAGTGTGAGTAGCTGTTTTCTCCTCTTTTTCCCTACCTATAGAAGACGACGAAGAAGGGCTCTTTCTGCGGCGT
>DASYLY010000076.1:0-29930 GCA_036009365.1 Solirubrobacterales bacterium | reverse complement strand
AAGAGTACGGCGGCATGGGCCTCGACCTGACCACCTACGCGATGATCGTCGAAGAGCTCTCGCGCGGCTGGATCTCGATCTCCGGCGTGGTCAACACCCACTTCATCGGCTCCTACCTGCTGATGAAGTTCGGCACCGACGAGCAGAAGGAGTACTTCCTGCCGAAGATGGCGACCGGTGAGATCCGCGCCGCCTTCTCGCTCTCGGAGCCCGAGGTCGGCTCCGACGTCCAGGGCATCAAGTCGACCGCCAAGAAGGGCGAGGACGGCAACTGGGAGCTCAACGGCCAGAAGATGTGGGTCACCAACGGGCTCGGCTCCAGCGTCGTCTTCGTGCTGATGAAGACCGACCCCAAGGCCGAACCGGCCTACAAGGGGATGACCTGCTTCATCACCGAGAAGAAGCCCTGGGAGGAAACCCAGAGCGGCGACTTCGAGGGCCTGATCGTGCCGCCGAAGATCAAGAAGATGGGCTACAAGGGCGTCGAGTCGACCGAGCTCGTCTACGACGGCTACCGCTGCCCGCCCGAGCGCGTGCTCGGCGGCGAGGAGGCGGGGATCGGCGAGGGCTTCGGCCAGATGATGGACGCGCTCGAGGTCGGTCGCGTCAACGTCGCCGCCCGCGGCGTCGGCATCGCCCAGCGGGCACTGGAGCTGGCCCTCCGCTACAGCCAGGAGCGCAAGACCTTCGGCAAGCCGATCGCCCAGCACCAGGCGATCCAGTTCAAGCTTGCCGACATGGCGACCAAGATCGAGGCAGCCCGTCTGGTCACCCGCAAAGCCGCCCGGATGAAGGACGCCGGCGAGCGCTCCGACCTCGAGGCCGGCATGGCCAAGCTCCTGGCGTCGGAGACTGGCAAGGAGTGCGTCGAGGACTGCTTCCGCATCCACGGTGGCTACGGCTACTCGAAGGAGTACGAGATCGAGCGCCTCTACCGCGACGCGCCGCTGCTGCTGATCGGCGAGGGAACCTCCGAGATCCAGCGCATGGTGATCGGCAAGAAGCTCCTGCAAAGGCACAAGATCTAAATGAGAGGCAGCTGACCGCATGGCATCGACCGCCGACCTGATCAAAACCGCCGTCGAGCGTTTTCAGGAGGAGGTCCCCGCCCTGCAGAAACTGAAGCTGGTCTTCGGCCTCGAGCTGAAAGCCCGGCACGACGTTCAGCTCTACCGGGTCGAGCTGCCCGGCCCGAAAATCAAGAAGGACCTGGCCCAGGACGAGCGCGTCCTGGTTCAGATCGACCGCCCCCAGTTCAACGACCTGGCCGAGAAAGGCACGGTCAAGAGCTACCGCAAGGCCTACGAAACCGGCCACATCAAGGCCAGCGGCGACTCCAACGTGATCAAGCTGGTCGGCCAAGTCGTCAACGTCCACGAGGAACGCGCCCGGCTCAAAAAAGTGCACTGAGGCGGCGCCTAGGCCGCGGCCGTGCCCGTGACCAGCAACTGAGCCGGGAGGAAGTCGGCGACCGGCGTGCGGGCCAGTGCCTTGACCACGGAGAGTCGCCAGCCGTCGGTCCAGTAGGCGGGGTGGACCTCGATCGCGCCCAGGCCCGCTTCGGACAGCAGGTCCCGCGCATCGGCGGGCCCGAACCAGCGCAGGTGCGTGCGGTCGAAGATGCCTTCGTCCTCACGTGGCCAGCGCCGTGAGACGAGCGCCTGCCGCAGGGCTTGCCAGTAGAAGACGTTGGGGAGGCTGACGACCACCGTGGCGCCGGGCGAGAGCAGTGCGACGGCGCGTCGCAGCGTCTCCCATGGGTCGTTGAGGTGCTCGAGGAGGTCGGCGGCGATCAGGCAGTCGAACGGCGCCTCGGGGGGCGGCGCCTGGTCGAGGAATGCCTCGGCGTCGGCGACGACGACCCGGTCGAGCCGCTCCGCCGCCGTGCGGGCGTAGACGTCCGAGATCTCGACGCCGACTACGCATGCCGGCTGGCGCTGCTTGAGCGCCCCGCCGAGGGCGCCGTTCGAGCAGCCGAGCTCGAGGACATTGACGGCGCTGCGCGGCACCAGCAACTGCACGTCGGGCCGCGATCCCTCGTAGCCGTGGGTGCGACGGTCGCGTATCTCCTCGGTCGGGTCCACGGGTGGGCCATCCTATTCCCGGGCGAGATCGGTCCCGGTCAGCCAGCGGACGGCGGCGAGCAGGTCGGGGAGTTCGCGGTCGGCGTTTGGATCGCCCGGGGCAGGATGGCCGAGCCGGACAGTGGTCAGGCCGAGGCGGTTGCCAGCCTCGACGTCGATCGCCGAGTCGCCGATCATCGCGGCGCCGTCGAGGGTGACGCCCTCCACCTCCCGGACGGCGCGTTCGAACATTCCGGGGCCGGGCTTGCGGCACTCGCACTCGCCCTTTTCGTGGGGGCAGTGGAGGATCGCGTCGAGGTGGGCGCCCTCGGCGGCGAGCAGGGCTTCGAGGCGCTTGTTGACGGCGGCCAGGTCGGTCTCGCTCATCAGGCCGAGGGCGATGCCGCGCTGGTTGGTGACGACGACCACCATGGCCGGCTGTTCGTTGAGGAGGCGGATCGCCTCGGCGGCTCCCGGCAGCAGCTCGACTCCTCCGGGGGAGCGGATGTAGTCGCCCTGGGTGGCGCCGCGGTTGATCGTGCCGTCGCGGTCGAGGAAGACCGTACGTCGACGAGTGCTGAGTTGACCACCGTATGGGGGGGTCAACTCAGCACTCGATCAGCTCGAGGCCAGCCGCGCCTCGACCCACTCGCAGACGATGTGGGCGGCGAGCATGTGGCCCTCCTGGATGCGGGGGGTCTCGTCGCTGGGGATGGCGATGGTGATCTCGGCCGCGGCGCCGGCGTCGCGTGGGTCGGCGCCGGTCATCGCGATGCCGGTCATCCCCAGCTCGCGGGCGGCGTTCAGCGCCTCGACCACGTTCGCGGAAGTGCCGCTGGTGGTCAGGCCCAGGGCCACGTCGCCTTCGACGCCCAGGGCTTGAACCTGCCGCGAGAAGACCTGCTCGAAGCCGTAGTCGTTGCCGATCGCGGTCACGGTCGAGGGATTGGCGACCAGCGCCACGGCCGGCAGCGGCTGGCGCTCGATCAGGTAGCGGCCGACGAACTCGGCGGCGATGTGGACGGCGTCGGCGGCGCTGCCGCCGTTGCCGAAGACGAGCAGCTTGCGGCCAGCCCGCATCGCCTCCGCGATCGCCTCGGCGGCGGCACCGATAGCGGCCACGCACTGCTCTGAGGCCAGCATCGACTCGACCAGGGCGGCGCCCTCACCAAGCCGGGCGCGGGCAAGATCGGTGGCGGAGCCCTCAGTCATCGCGGTGGGACCAGGTGGTCAGGCCGGCGTGGTCGAACTGGAAGTCGACAGCCTCGGCGCCGAGCGCCGCCAGCGCTGCGCGGACCTCGTGCTTGCTGTCGTATTTGCAGTAGAGCAGCATGTAGCCGCCGCCGCCGGCGCCGGTCACCTTGCCGCCGATCGCGCCCTTGCGCTTGGCCTCGGCGTAGAGCTCGTCGATGTGGTCGTTGCTGATCTTCGGCGACATCTTCTTCTTGTATTCCCAGGCGCGGTCGAGCAGCCGCCCGAACTCGGTCAGGCTGCCCTGCAGGAGGGCGTTCTTCATCTCCACCGCCAGCTCCTTCTGCATCCGCAGCCCGTCGACGGTGCCCGACTCCTGCGACTGGAAGCGGCCGGTCTGGTCGTCGATGATGTGGTCGGAAACGCGGGTGCCGCCGGTGAAGCAGAGCAGCAGGTTGTACTCGAGCTCGTTAACGACCTCGGGCGGGATCCGCAGCGGGTTGACGATCACGCTCTCGGCGCCGAACTCCATGAAGTTGAAGCCGCCGAAGACCGCCGCGTACTGATCCTGGGTGCCGCCCTTGAGGCCAAGATCGACGCGCTCGACCGTGTAGGCCATGCGAGCCTTCTCGTAGTCGGTCAGCGGCATCCGCATGTGGTCGGCGAGCAGGCCGACCAAGGCGACGACGACGGCCGAGGAGGAGCCGAGCCCGGAGCCCGGCGGGGCGGCGCTGTGCAGGAAGAGGTCGAAGCCGGTGGGGGAGTCGGAGGCGACCTTCTGGATCGCCGCCTTGATCAGGTCGAGCCGGTCGCCGTCCGGGCGGGCGTCTTCGAGCGCGATCGAGGCGACCGCGTCGAGGTCGAGCGACTGGATGCCGATCTGGCGGTCCGAGCGCGGCCGCAGGGTGCCGTAGGCGTAGCGGTTGATCGTGGCGCTGAGGACCAGTCCGCCCTCCTGTGCCGGGTATGGCGGCACGTCGGTGCCGCCACCGGCGAAGCTGACCCGCAGCGGCGCTCTCGCCCGCAGCAGGCGCGGCGAGGTGTCCTCGGCGGTGGCCATCGGCCGCTCACGATACCCACGCTCAGGGCGCCACCCGGCGCAGGCGGTGGCGGCGAAAGATCACTAGCATCCCGCGCCGTCCAACCCAGAGGAGAATCTGCGAGCGATGAGCGAGACGTACGAGCTGACGACTGACCAGGCCGAGCGCGAGGCATCCGGCGCGCACAGCTACGGCCGCTACCTCGAGGAGTTCGAGGTCGGCGCCGTCTACAAGCACTGGCCGGCCAAGACCGTGACCGAGTCGGACGACCACCTGTTCTGCCTGATCACGATGAACCACCACCCGCTGCACCTCAACGACGTCTACGCGAAGCGCTCCCAGCAGGGCCGCAACGTCGTCGTCGGGCCGCTGGTCTACTCGCTGGCGCTGGGCATGTCGGTCTCCGATGTCTCCGGCAAGGCGATCGCCAACCTGGCGACCGAGGAACTCAGCCATCCCAACCCGGTCTTCCACGGCGACACCCTCTTCTGCGAGACCGAGGTGCTGGACGTCAAGCCTTCAAAATCGAAGCCGGATCGCGGCGTCGTCAAGGTCCACACCCGTGTCCTCAACCAGGACGGCGTCCTGGTTGCCGAGTTCAAGCGCCTGGTGCTGGTGCCGCGGCGCGAGCCGGGCGAGTAGGTAGCCTCGCCCGCATGGGCGACGTACTGGTCCTCTGCTACCACGGGATCAGCGAGACCTGGCCGGCGGCGACGTCGGTCAGGCCAGGCGATTTCGAGGACCAGCTGCGCGCCTTCGTGCGCCGCGGCTACCGCGGCGCCACCCTGGCCGAGGCGCTGACCGCGCCGCCGGCCGAGCGCACCCTGGTCGTCAGCTTCGACGACGCCAACCGCTCGGTGCTGGAGCTGGCGGCGCCGATCATGGCCGGGCTGGGGATGCCGGGGACGGTCTTCGTCCCCACCGACTACGCCGGCAGCGGGGAGCCGATGGGCTGGGAAGGGCATCAAGACTGGCTCGGCACCGAGCACGAGCGCGAGCTGCTCTGCCTCGGCTGGGAGCAGCTGCGTGGGCTCGTCGGCGAAGGCTGGGAGGTCGGCTCCCACACCTGCTCGCACCCGCGCCTCTCGCGCCTCGACGACGCGGCGATCAGCCGCGAGCTGAGCGAGTCGAAGCGGGTCTGCGAGGCGGAGCTGGGCGTCCCCTGCCGCTCCCTCGCCTATCCCTACAGCGACTACGACGAGCGTGCGGTGAAGGCCGCCGCAGAGGCCGGCTACGGCTTCGCGGTGACGGTGCCGCGGCGGCCGCAGTCGCCGCTGCCGCTGCAGTGGCCGCGGGTCGGCGTCTTTCACGGCGAGAGCGCCAACCGAGTTGCCCTGCGGGCTCGTTCGCGCCGGTTCGCCCCCTCGGCGGCGATGCGGGCGGCGCTGGCTCTGCGCCGCCTGGCCGGCTGAAACGTCCGTCAGCCACCTGTAGGGCCGATTTGGCGCTTGCGCCATCCTTTGCGGGACTGAAGGCATGGCACCCAGCCTGTCGAAGGACCGTTTGTGACGAGAGAAGAAGGGGCGATCGAGCAGGCGTGGCGGATAATCCGGCGCCGGAAGGTCATCGTGCTGCAGGCACTGATCGGCGTGCCGCTGATCGCGCTGGCGCTGACGCTGACGCAGGCCAAGGAATACACGGCCACCGCGACCCTGCTCTTCCGTGAAACGCCGGCGGCGATCGGCGAAACCACCGGCGTTATCGACCCGACTCGCGAAGCCGCCACCAACGGCGAACTGGTGGCGCTGCCGGTGGTCGCCGACGAAGCGGCGAAACTGACCAACAACGCGATCCCGGCCGGCGAAATATTCGACAGCGTCGAAGTGACGCCGAGCAGCAACGCCGACACCGCCGCGGTCTCGGCGACCACGACCTCCGCCCAGCGTTCCGCCGACATCGCCAACGCCTACGGCACCGCCTACATCAGCTTCCGCAAAGAAGCCGACCGCAACCAGGTGCAGGGAGCGATCGACCTGGCCGAACAGAGCCTCGCGGAAATGTCGCCGGAAGAAGCCGCGGGTCCCCAGGGCGAGGCGCTGAAACGCCAGCTCGACCAGCTGAAGCTGAACCAGGCGCTGCAGACCGGCGGTGCCGAGCTGGTGCAGCGGGCAACCGCTCCGACCGAACCCTCTTCCCCCGACCCGATCAAAAACGTCGCCCTGGGGATCGTCCTCGGCGCCCTGCTCGGCTTCGGCCTGGCGGCGCTGCTGGAGCGCGTCGACCGCCGCGTCCGTTCCAGCGAAGAGATGGAAGAGCTGTACGGGCTGCCGCTGGTGGGCCGGATCCCGCGCAGCCGCCGCCTGGCCGGGGCAGAACCGGCGCAGGCAGGGGTCGGCGCCCAGACCCTGGAGGGGGAGGCCTTCCGCGCCTTGCGGGCGAACCTGCGCTACTTCTCGGTCGACCAGCAGCTGAAGTCGATCCTGATCGTCAGCCCCGAGGAGGGCGACGGCAAGTCGACCGTGGCCCGCAGCCTGGCGATGGCGATGGCCGAAATGGGCGATCACGTGGTCCTCGTGGAAGCCGACCTGCGCAAGGGAAGCGCCTTCCGGCAGGTGACCGGGCAGCCGGCCCCCGGCCTCTCCAATGTCCTTACCGGAACGGCGCTGGAGAGCGTCCTCGTTCATGTCCACGTGCAGGCACCGAGTCACTCCACCACCAGGGCGCTGGCGGTGCTGCCGAGCGGCCCGATCCCGCCCAACCCCTCGGAGCTGCTGGAGAGCCAGCGAATGCGCGAAGTCCTGGCGGCGCTGCACGCCCAGTACGAGATCGTGATCCTCGACAGCCCGGCGCTGGGGGCGGTCAGTGACGCCCTGGCGATCGTCCCGGAGGCTTCCGAGATCGTCGTCGTCGGCGGTCTCGGCAAGACGACCCGCGACGCCGCCCGCGACCTGACCAAGCAATTCTCGCTTCTCGACAAGAAACCAATTGGCGTCATCGTCAACTTCGCCGAGGCAGAGCGTGCCAAATATTCCCACTATTACCGCCCCGACCTGGTCGGCAACGACGCGCGCGGCTGAGCCGCTGCGAGCCGGCGCTTTCGCGCTGGCGATCGCGGCGTTCGAGCTGATCCTGGCCAAAGGCATCGTCGGCCCGGAGGTCGCCCGCTACGTCTTTCTCTTCGTTGGCCTCTTCGCCCTCGCCCTCGTCTTTCGCTTTCCGATGGCGACGGCGCTGATCTTCCTCGTCCTCACCGACTTCATCTTCCACTCGACGATCTTTGCCCGCGATGTCGGCTCACTGAGCGTGCGACCGCACGAGCTCGCCCTTGCCTGCCTGCTGGTCGTCGCCCTGGTGCGGCCCCGGCGGCAGACCTGGGGCGGGGTGCCGGGGACGGCCCTGGCCGCGTTCCTCGGCCTGGTCGCGACCTCCGCCGCGCTGGCGGTCTGGGGTGGGGAGACGAGCCTCTCCGATGCCTTCAACTGGGCGCGGCCGCTCGGCCTGCTGACCTTCTTCTACATCGTCGTCCGGCTCTTCCCCTCGCCGCGGGACCGGCGCCTGCTGCTGACCGCCGTCGCCGTGCTGGCAGCGGTCGCCGGGGTCGTCGCGGCGCTGATCGCCTTCGGCGCCGACTTCGGGTCGGCGCTGCAGGCCCCGGGTGACCAGGCGATCCGCGGCCAGGAAGGGCTCGGTTCGCTCGAGCGGGTGCGCCTCGCCGGTCTCTCGGCGGGATATGCGGTGTTCTGGTTCGCGGTGGTGCAGATCGCCGCCCGGCAAGGGCGCTCGCGCCTGCTCTGGATGCTGCTGCTTGCCGGCATCGCCCTCGGCATCGCCGTCAGCTTCAACCGCAACATGTGGCTCGGTCTGGCGATCGGCGCCCTGCTGATGGCCGTCCTCGGCGGCTCGATGGTCCGCAACCGGCTGGCGGTCGGGGCTGTCGTCGCGATCGCGGGACTGGCCGTGCTGATGGCGTTCGGCTCCTCGACGACCAACGAGACCGTGGTGCAGCCGATCGTCAAACGCGGATCGACTCTGCTCAGCCCCGGCAAGACCTCAAAGGAAAGCTCGCTTCAGGACCGGGCCCGGGAGACGGAGAAGGCTTGGGGAGCGGCGGAGGACCACCTGCTGCTCGGGGTCGGCGCCGGCGTGCCCTTCGGCGTCTACCTGCGCCAGCCGATCGCCAGCGGCAGCATCTTCTACGGGGTCGCGACGATCCCGCAGCTCTTCCTCCACAACCAGTACCTCTATCTGGTTTTGATCGCCGGCATCCCCGGCCTGATCGCGTTTCTCGTCTTTCTCGGAGTCCCGGTCCTGCACTCGATACGCCGGGTCCCGCGTGACCCGGCGATCGCCGCCTGCGGGGTCGGAATCCTGCTGATCATGATCAGCTCCGTGGTCGCGATCTACCTCACCACCGACGACTGGACCCCGTTGCTGGCGCTGCTGGCGGGCACGATCGTCGCCGACCTCGAAGGCCCTGCCGCGGCGGGCGAGCCCGCGGGCCTGTCGCCGTGAGCGACGGTGACCGGGCGCCGCGGATCCTGCTCGCCTGTGACTTCCACCGGCACTACTGCACGATGCTCGCCGGCGGCCTCGAGCGGGCCGGCGCCGAGGTCGTCCTGCTGACCCGGGACCATGACCTCGAGTTCGGTGGCGTGCCGGGGGCGGCGATGGAGTTCACGCGCGAAGTCGTCGGCCCCGGGGTGACGGTGAAGACGCTCGGCGGCCGGGTGCGCTCGCCCCGGGACTGGCGGCGGGCACTGGCGCTGAGGCGGGAGCTGAAGCGATTCCGGCCCGACGTGGTCCACCTGCAGGACTCGGTCGGCAACGACGTCCGGCTGCTGTTCGCCGCCGGTGTCCACCGTCGCCGCTTCGTCCTCACCGTGCACGACTCCGCGCGCCATCCGGGCGACGGGGAATTCCCCTTCGTCGCCCGTCTGAACCGAGTCCTCGAGCTCGGGGCGGGGCTGATCTTCGTCCACGCCGAGTCGGTCGAGCAGGAGCTGCGCGAGTTCATCTCGCCAAAGCTGCCGGTCGTCGTCATCCCGCACGGAATCGACCCCGGCGAAGCGACGCCGCTGCCGCAGGAGCCCTCGATCCTCTTCTTCGGCCGCATCTCCTACTACAAGGGCCTCGACGTCCTGCTCGACGCGATGGAGGCGATCTGGGGGCAGCTCCCCGCCGCCACGCTGACGATCGCCGGGGAGGGTGAGATCGAGCCCCATCCGGCGCTCTCGGACCCGCGGGTCACGGTCCACGCCGGGCACGTTCCCGAAGCCGACGTGCCCGCCCTGTTCCGCGCCGCCAGTTGTGTTGCCCTTCCCTACCGGGAGGCGAGTCAGAGCGGGGTCGGCTCGAGGATCAAGCCCTACGCCCGCCCGCTCGTGGTCGCCGCCGTGGGCGGGTTGCCGGAGCTGGTCTCGGACGGGTCCGGCATCGTCGTCCCGGCGGAGGACCCGGCGGCGCTGGCTGAGGCGCTCGTCTCGGTTCTCGCCGATCGGGGGTTGGCGACCCGGCTTGGCGAGGCGGGCGCGGCCACGGCTGCACGCGAGGGGAGTTGGGACACGGTCGCCGGCGAGACCCTCGCCGCCTACCGCGAGCACCTCGTCCCGCGGGGCTGAGTCAGACGGCGTCGACGGCGGCGATCGGATCGCCGCCGTCACGGGCGGCGGCGAAGAGCGCTTCGTAGCGCCGCACCATGGTCGCGGCGTCGTAGGCTGGGATCTGCTCCAGGCCGGCGCGGCCGAGCCGGTCGCGCAGCGCGGCGTCGCGGAGGATCTCCGTCGCGGCCTCCCCGAAGGCGGCGGGGTCGCCGGCCGGGACACAGACACCGGCGTCGCCGACGACCGGGCGTACGTCGCCGACGTCGGTCGCCAGTACCGGCACCCCCAGCGCCATGCCCTCGAGCACGGTCATCGGCATCGCGTCGGAGGTGGAGGGCAGGAGCAGGAGGTCGGAGAGGGCGAGCAGCGCCGGCACGTCGGACCGGTTGCCGAGGAAGCGCACCCACTCCTCGCCGCGGAGCTCTGCGGCGCGCCGTTCGACCTGTTTCCGCGTCGCCCCGTCGCCGGCGAAGACCAGCCGCACCTCGGGGAGATCCTCGCGCACCCGCGCGAATGCCTCGAGGGCGCCGATCTGGTTCTTCTCGGTGCGAAAGACGCCGACCTGGATCGCGACCGGCGCCGCCGCCGGCAGGTCGAGGTCGGCGCGGCTGGGGCCGCTCGTGGCGGCGGCGGCCAGGGCCGCGACTGGGACCCCGTTGGGGATGTGGACGATCCTGGCGGGGCTGACCCCTTCGCTCAGCAACAGCCGGCGCTGCGAGCCGGCGCAGGTCACGGTGGCGAAGGTGAAGCGGTCGAGGAGGCGATTGTGGAGTGCGATCCAGCGCGCCCGGGAGCTGCCGTCAGCGGCGACCTGGACCGAGCGGTCGGTGGCGTGGTCGGCGACGACGACCGGCCGCCGGGCGAGCACGCCGCCGAGCCTGCCCCATAGGCTCGCATCCCACATCGTGCAGTGGACGACGTCGGCCTCGCGGGCGAGCCGGGCCAGGCGCGGGATCGCCGCCGGGCGCCCGCTGCGGCCGCTGACGCCGAGCTCGACCAGCTCCACGCCGGTTCCCGCCAGCGCCTGCGGCGGCAACTCGCACGAATCGACGCAGCAGAGGGTCACCTCGTGGCCGTTGGCGGCGAGGCCCTTGGCGAGGTGCTGCAGTTGCATCTCGGCGCCGCCGTCGGGGCTGAGGAGGTTGATGACCAGCAGGAGTTTCAAGGGCACCCCGGGCATCTCGGTCAGCGCTTGACGGCGATGAAGCTCTTGGTCAGCCCGAAGAGCCGCTCGCGGCGGAGCTCGGCTTCGGGAAAGTAGAAGCTCATCTCGGTGGCGGAGAGCAGCTCGATGTCGAGGGCATTGCCGAGCGCTCCCTCGTCGCTCTTCTGCTCGGCGTAGTTGCCCAGCGGCCAGTGGACGATCAGGCGTCGCTGCAGCGACGCAGGCAGGTGCTGCAGCCAAGGAATCATGAAGTGCGGCTCGATCGGGAAGTAGCGGTTGGGCGTCTGCACCCAGTAGCGCGGCGCCTGCCGTACCGCCTCGGCGAAGCGCTGCCGGCGCCAGTGGCCGCCGACGTGCTCGATCACCGAGTTGGAGTAGACGAGGTCGGCGTCCGGGAGCTCCGCGGTGGGGTCGCAGGCGTCTCCGACCATGGTCGTCATCCAGGGCTCCTCGACATCCTGCGGGAAGATGTTGAGGAGGATCAGGCGGGCGGGCCTGACCGGCGCCAGGCGCCAGGCGCGGGCATCGCCGCCGAGGTCGAGAACGGTCATCTCCGAGAGGTCGGGGAAGGTGGCGGCGAAGTCATGCCACCGCTTCGCGCGGGCGCGGGCGCTGAGCGAGGACGAGTCGTAAGGTGCGACCGTGCGGCGCGTCAACGATTCGAATGCGTCCGACACCGCGGCAGAGAATAGATAGTCATGCTGTTCAGGAACACCCTGGCCCAATCCTCGAGCTTTGCGCTCGGCTATCTGTTCAGCTTCCTGCTGGCGCCGTTGATGATCGCTCGGCTCGGGCTCGACGCCTTCGGGGTCTGGGCCGTCACCGGGGCATTCGCGACCTACGCCGGCCTGCTCGACCTCGGCGTCGGCCGCTCGCTGGCCCGCTTCATCGCCGTATATGACGCCGAAGGCGACGATCGCCGCATCGGCGAGTGCGTCGGCCTGGGCCTGCTGATCGTCTTCGTGGTCGGCGTCCTCACCGCCGCCCTGGCGGTTGCGGCAGCACCCCTGCTCAGCGACAGCCTCGGCGTCCTCGACAGCGACGAGATGCGGATCGTCCTCGTCGCCTCGGTCTTGATCTGGACCTTCAACGGGGCCGACGGCGTCTTCAACGCGGTCGGCATCGGCAAGCAGCAGATGGTGCCGCCGAACGTGGCGACGGCGATTGGCGTGACGATCAACTTCGCCCTCAGCCTCGTCGCCCTGGCCCTCAGCAGCGCCCTCACCCTCTACGCCGGCGCCAACGGCATTGCCGCCCTGCTCGGGCTGATTCCCAGCGCCATCGCGATGCGGCACGTCTGGGGCGGCCCCTACGTCGTGATTCCCTCGCGATCGCTTATCCGCGAGGTGATCGGCTTCAGCCTCAAGAACCAGATCACCTGGTTCGCCGACCTGGTCAACCTGCAGACGGACAAACTGATCATCGCCCTGATGGTCGACATCCGTGCGGCCGCCGTCTACGAGATTGGCTCCCGGGTGGTGGCGGCGGTTCGTAGCGCCGCGGTGATGTCGGTCTCGGCGATGATCCCGACCGCGGCGGCGCGGATAGTCGAGGAGGGCAGGGGGGTGATCAGGCCGATGTACCGCCGCTACACGTCACTGACCTGCGCCACCGCCTTTCCCCTCTTCATGCTGGCCACGGTCAGCTCGCCGTTCCTGCTGGTCGCCTGGCTCGGCTCGGTTCCCAGCGAGGCTGGGATAGTCGTGCCGATTCTCAGCGTCGCCTATCTGGTCAACATCACGACCGGGGTAGGCACCACGATCGCGATCGGCGCCGGGCATCCCGGCCTGGCAGCGACCAACTCGGTCCAGATCGCCGTCGCCAACGTCATCCTGACCGTGGCCCTGGCACCGCTGTTCGGCCTCTGGGGGGTGGTGGTCGGCACCGCGATCGCGATCGTCTTCGGCAGCCTCAGCTTCAACCGTCGCTTCCTGAGGATGTTCGGGCTGCCCAGGCGGGACTTCTGGGACGGCGTGCTGCCGGCGGCCGGTTACGCCTTCGCGCCGGCGGTTCCGGCGGGCCTGCTCGCGGTTCTGGCCGGTGTGCCGGACTCGCGTCTGCAGGCGGTTCCCCTGCTGCTGCTCTCGGTGGTGCTCTACGCCCCGCCCTACTGGTGGCTCGCCAGCCGGCGCGGGCTGCTGCCGGAGCGGCTCAGCCTGCGCTGGGCGCACCGGCGCCCAGCCCCCGCCCCCTAACCCTCAGCCCTCGACCGAAGCCCGCGTCGTGCCGACCTTGGTCGGCCCGTGGTAGACGGTGGCGGAGCCGAACATCCCCGCTTCGCGGTAGTTCTGCAGGACGATGAAGTTCTTGGCGCCGTCGTTGGATGAATCCCTAGTTGCCATCTGCAGGCGGGTGGTTTCCGCTTCGTCGTTGGGGTTGTAGGAGTCGGGACCAAAGAAGGTCACCTGCTCACCGTCGATCCAGGTTTCGACAAAACCCTCGCCGGCGAAGCGGATGTGCATCAGCACGTCGGTCCACTTGCCGCGCTCGAAGGACTGCGACCAGGGGACGTCGTAGCCGTAGGTGCCGTTGCGCTGCCAGCCCATCTCCTCGCCGTTGCCGATGCCGATGCTGACCGGCGGCGAGCCGTTCCAGGGGAAGCCGTAGGGACCCTCACCGACCAGGAGCCAGCCGGGCACCCGGTCCGGGAAGTCATTGGGCAGGTAGAAGCTGAAGTTCCACCAGAACTCATCACCCGGCTCGATGAAGCTGGGGGAGACGAGCTGGGCACGGGGATCGTCGCTGGGGGTGATCGGAGCCACGTCTGAGTCGGCGACCGTCAGTCGCAGCGCCCCCCGCGAACCACCGGTGGGATCGCTCACTTCGCGCACCGCCCCGGGAGCGGACTGGTTGATGAAGTCCTCGATGGTGGAGCCTTCGAAGAGGAGGTGGCCGGAAGCGCTGCGCGAGCGCGGCGCCGGCTTGGTCTGCGTCAGCTTGCCTGCGGCCTGGCCGGCGCTCAGCGTGTCCTGGCGGACGGCGGTTTCGGCGGCGGCGGTGCCGGGGAGGGCCATTGCCAGGAGCGCGGAAAGCGCAAGGGCGGTGGTCAGGAATCGGGATGGGAGGCGGGAGGCGATCACCCCCATCTCTCGGTCGGCGAGTGGCCGCAGTGGAGCTGAAGGGCGCTGCTTGGACAGAAGTCCGACTGCGGCCCATAAACTCGCCGCGTGGGCGACAGCGGTCAGGCCGAGAGGATCGAACCCCCTGCCCTGCACGACCCGGAGCTGATCGAGGCCTGGCGCCGGCTCGCCGAGTTGCGCGAGAACCCGTTCCTGACTCCGGAGTGGTACCTGGCGTGGTTGGCCGCCGAGCCGGGCGAGGAGCCGTTCCTGATCGTCTGGCGACGGGGGGGCGAGGTGAGCGGCGTGCTGCCGCTGGTGCGAGCTCGCCGCGCTGGGATCCGGGTGCTCCGCTTTGCCGGTGCCCGGCGAGGGGACTGGTTCACGCCCGCCTGCCGGCCCGAGGACGAGGCCGCGATGGGATCGGCCTGTGCCGCCCTGCTGGGGCGCGAGCGCTCCGCTTGGCACCTGCTCGAGCTGACCCGCTTCGACCAGGATTGCGCCTGGCCGGGGGCGCTCTGGGAGGCGCCGAGCGGCGGCATCTCCCGGGCGCGGTCCCAGCGTCTCGACGTCCTTCCCTACGTTCGCTTCGGCGAGGGGGGCTACGAGGAGTACCTCGCCGGCCGCAGCCGCAACTTCCGCAGCCAGCTGGGTCGTCGCCGTCGCAAGCTCGAGCGCGAGCACGGGCTGCGGTTTCGGCAGACCGCCGATCCCGCCCGCCTCGACGAGGACATGGAGACCTTTTTCGCGCTCCACGAGGAGAGATGGAGCCACCGCGGCGGCACCTCGGCGCTCTCGCCGGGCGCAAAGCAGGCCCAGCGGAGCTTCGCCGCCGCCGCCCTGGAGCGCGGCTGGTTGCGGCTCTGGGTCGCCGAGGTCGACGGCCGGGCGGGGGCGGCCTGGTACGGCTGGCGGATCGGCGGTCGCTACTGCTACTCACTGTCCGGCCTCAGTCAGGCCTTCGAGCCGCTGGCGTTGGGCACGGTCCTGCTCGCCCACACGATCGAGCAGGCGGCCGGCGAGGGGGCCTCCGTCTATGACCTGATGTGGGGGGACGAGGGCTACAAGAAGCGCTTCGAGACCGGTCGCCGCCAGGCCGAGAGCTGGGCGCTCGGACGTCGTGGTCACCCCGTCGCCCTCGGCCGCGCCGGCATCGACGGTCTCAAGGCGGCGGGCAGGGCTCTGCCGGAGCCGCTACGCAAGCCGCTCCGCGGGGCCTACCGGGCGGTGGGCAGGCGGTGAGCGGTGAGGAGCTGGGTGTGGTCGTCCTCGCCTACGGCGGCGGCGGCGAGCACGAACCGCTGCTCGAGTCGCTGTTACAGGAGGGCGTCGGGCCCGCCGCGGTACTGGTCGTGCATAACCCCGCCCGCCCCGGCGAAGCCGCGCCGGTCCCCGCCTGTGGCTGCGAGGTCGTGCAGGCTGGCGCGAACCTCGGCTACGCCGGCGGCATGAACCTCGGCCTGGCGGGGATGCGGGAGCGGGGGGTGGGGCTGGTGCTCCTGCTCACCCATGACGCTCGCCTGCGTCCGGGGGCGCTGTCGCGGTTGCGGGCGGCGATGGAGGCGTCGCCGGACTTCGGCGTGCTCGCCCCGGTGCTGTTGCTGAGCGGCACCGACATTCCCTTCTCGTTCGGCGGCCGAACCGACGACGGCGGTGGCACCGAGCACCTCAAAGATCGCCCTGGCGGGGACGGGGTGGCGGCCTGCGACTGGGTGGACGGAGGGACTCTGCTCGTCCGGCGCGCCCTGGTCGACCGGCTGGGTGGCTTCGACGAGCGGTTCTGGGGCTACTGCGAGGACTCCGACCTCTGCCTGCGAGTCAGGCGCGCGGGCTACGGCGTCGGCGTCGTCCTCGCCGCCGGTGCCGACCAGGAGCCCGGCTCGGCAAAGCGGCCCGGCGCCTGGTCTTACCTCTCGACCCGCAACGGGATCGCCTACGCGCGCCGGGCGAGGGGCCTGAGGGGCCTGCTGACGAGCTCTGGCCGGGCTCTGTTCACGATCGCGCTCAGCGTCGCCAGGACCGCGCTGCGGCGCCTCGGCCTGCGCCCCGGGGCCAGCGCCGAGACCTGGGCCCTGGCCGTCGGCACCGGCCGCGGCCTGCTGGATTACTGGCGGGGCCGGTGGGGACCCCCGCCCGCTGGACTGCCGGGAATGGGCGACCTCAGCAATGCCTGAGCGCCCGCGGGTCCTGCAGATGGGTCCCGATCCCGCCCTCGGCGGCGGCATGGCGGCTGCGATGCGCGGCCTGCTGGCTTCGCCCCTGGCCGAGCACTACCGCTTCGACGTCGTCCCCACCTACCGCGGCTCCAGACCGCTGTCGCGGTTGTGGTTCTTCTGTCGCTCCCTCGTCCTGCTGGCGGCCTGGGCCCTGCGCGGCCGCGGCCGTATCGTCCATATCCACGCGACCGTCCGCGGTAGCTCCTACCGCAAGGCCGTCTGCGCCCTGCTGGCGAAGGGGTTACAGCGTCGGGTGGTCCTCCATATCCATTCCGGTCCGGGCGACGTCGAGACCTTCCGTGCCCGCCTCGGCTGGCCGGCGCTGGCTCTGCTGAGAGCCGGCCTCGCCGCGGCCGACAGCCTCCTGGCGGTCTCCGAGGCGAGCGCCTCGGCCTTGCGGCGGGCGGGAGTGGGGGCCCCGATCGGGGTCGTCCCGAACCTGCTGCCGCCGGTTCTCGTCGAAGGGTCGCAGCCAACCTCCACCGGGGAGGTCGAGGTCGCCTACCTCGGCGGCTTCGCCAACCCGGTAAAGGGGGCCGACGTGCTGGTGGCGGCGCTGCCGAGGTTGCTGGAGGACGAGCGGCTGAAGGTGACCATGGCCGGGCCGGGGGAACCGCCGCCCAAGGTGGCGGCTTCGATCGCCGGGGAGCCGGCGCTGACCTGGACGGGCTGGCTCGACGACGAGGCCAAGGACAGCCTGCTGCGGCGGGCCCAGGTCTTCGTCATGCCCTCGCTCTCGGAGGGTCTGCCGATGGCCCTGATGGAGGCGATGGCCTACGGCCTGGCGATCGTCGCCACCGAGGTCGGCGGCATTCCCGAGGCGATCGAGTCCGGGTCCGAGGGTCTGCTGGTGCCGCCAGGGGACCCGGAGGCGCTGGCCGCGGCGGTCCGCCGCCTCGGGGCCGACGCGGAGCTGCGCGACCGGCTCGGTGCAGCTGCCAGCGCTCGCGCCGAGCGCCTCGATGACGTCGCCGTCGTCGAGCGCCTGGACGCCATCTACGTCTCGCTGGGCTAGCTCGCCGGCCGGGGGCTGCCCTGCAGCGCCCGCAGGACCTCCGTCCCCAGCGGCGCCTCCTGGCGGGTTCCCGCCTCGGTCCGGGCCGGGGTCGCGGCGAGGGCAGCGGCCAGCTCCGCGGTGTCCCAGAGCGCCCGGACGGCGCCGCGCTCCGCCAGCGCCCGCGTCAGTTCCGCCTGGTGTTCGTCGACGTGCTCGCCGAGGTCGGCTCGGCGGGGGACGACGAGCGGGGTGTGGCCGGCCCGGGTCGCGCAGAGGATGCTGCCGACGCCGGCGTGGGTGATCACCTTCTCGGCTTCCCCGAAGCAGGCGAGCATCTCGTCGAAGGGCATGTAGGCCTCGGCCCGGGCGACCCCGGGCGGGGGGGAGGCGGGGCCGTGCTGGACCACCAGTTCCTCGCCGTCGAGCGCGCCGAGGGCGCCGAGCAGGCGCTGGAAGGGGTCGTGATGGGTGCCGACGGTGACGAAGATCACAGCACGCTCCCGGCGTACTCGGCCCGGCGCAGGCGCGCGGCCAGGCCGGGCCACTGGACGAAGAAGCGGTCGGCCAGGGGGTAGACGAGACGCCCGGTCAGCGACGGGGACTCGGTGCGGGTGAGGCTCTCGACGTAGACGAGGCGGATCCGCAGCAGCTTGCCGATGAGGAAGAACGGCACCGCCAGGCCGGCGCCGGTCGAGAGGATCGCGTCGGGGCGGTATCGCCGCAACAGGCGCCAGGCGAGACCGAGGTTGCGCAGCAGGTTGAGCAGGCTGCGGTTGGTCGGCCCGTGCCCGAGCGTCACCCGCTCGTCGCGCAGCAGGTGCTCGACGTCCGGCCCCGGCAGCGTCGCCCACTCGCGCTCGCTGTCCCCCCAGGCGGCCCGAAGCGCCAGCATCTGCTGCAGGTGACCGCCAGGAGAGCAGACCAGGAGCACGCGCACGGCCGCCCACAGTAATGACGGCGCCGGCACCTAGACTGCCCCTCGGTGATCGGCCCTCTGCACAACCGGTCGCGCCGGGCGATCTTCTTCTGCTTCCACTCGGTGGCGAACGAGGGCCCGCGCTACATGACCGTCACCCCGGAGCTCTTCGAGCACCAGCTCGCCACCCTGCGCCGCCGCGGCCTGCGCGGCGGCGGCGAGGCCGACCTCGAGGCCCTCGCCGCCGGCGACAGGATCGCGCCGACTGTCTTCCTCGCCTTCGACGACGGCTTCCGCGACAACCACGAGACCGTGCTGCCGCTGCTCCGCGAGTACGGCCTGCGGGCGTTCTGCTTCGTACTGCCGCCGCTGGTCGACGAGGGGGCGCCGCTCGCCTGGCCGGAGGTGGCCGCGGACCGGCAGCGCTTCGAGACGACGATGCGCTCGGTCACCTGGCCGATGGTCGAGGAGATGGCCGAGGGAGGGTTCACGATCGGCAGCCACGGGCTCACCCACCGGCACCTGACCGCGCTCGGCGCGGAGGAGTTGCGTCAGGAGCTGTCGGACTCGCGGGCGCGAATCCGCGAGCGGCTCGGCAGCTGCGACACGCTCGCGTATCCGTTCGGCGACTGGAATTCCAGTGTCGAGGCCGCCGCGGCCGAGTGCGGCTACCGCTTCGCCTTCACGCTGCCGACCGGGACCGGCCAGCACGGCACGACGCCGCTCTCGATTCCGCGGATCAACGTCGACTACCGCGACCGCGGCCTGCGCTTCGCCGCCAAGCTCTCCTATCCGGGGCGCCGCCTCTACCTCTCGTCAAAGGTCTCTGCCCTGCGCCGCGGCCTGCGCCGGTCCTGAGGCGAGCGCTCAGTAGGCGCCGCGGCCGGAGAGGACGACGGGGATCGTCGCCAGCAGGATCTCGATGTCGCGGGCCAGCGACCAGCCGGCGACGTACTGGTAGTCGAACCTGACCATCTCCTGGAAGGGAAGATCGGAGCGGCCGGAGACCTGCCAGAGGCCGGTGATGCCGGGGCGCAGGTCGAGCCGGCGCGCGTGCCAGGTCTGGGCGGCGTGCTTGGACTCCTCGAGGATCAGCGGTCGCGGCCCGACCAGGCTCATCTCGCCGCGCAGGACATTGAGCAGCTGCGGCAGCTCGTCCAGCGAGGTGCGCCGCAGGAAGCGACCGAAACGGGTTATCCGCGGGTCCTCCTTGATCTTGAACATGACCCCGTCATCGGCTTCGTTCTGCTCTTCGTAGAGGCGCTTGCGCTCCTCGGCATCGCGATACATCGAGCGGAACTTGACCAGCTTGAACTCCTTGCCGCCACGTCCCGCCCGAACCTGTCGGAACAGCACCGAGCCGCGCGAGTCGAACTTGATCCCGATCGCGATCGCCGCCAGCAGCGGGCTCAGCACCAGCAGTGCCAGCGAGGAGACGACCAGGTCGAGCCCGCGCTTCGCGACCCGTGAGGTGCGGTTGAGGGGCGGGGCGCCGATCGAGAGCAGCGGCAGGCCGCCGATCTGGTTCAGGGAGTTGGCGCCGTCGAGAAGCTCGAAGAGGCGGGGGACGACGTCGACGTCGACGCGGTGGTCGCGGCAGGTGCGGATGCAGCTCAGCAGCTGTTGGTGGCTGGCTCGTGAGAAGGCGATGATCACGCGGTCGACCTCGGCCTCGTCGAGCACCCGGTCGAGCTGGCTGAGCGAGCCGAGCTTGGGCAGCCGCTGGGTGCCGCCCAGTGTGAGCACGTCGTCGTCGACCAGGCCGATCGCTTCGAGGCCGAACTCGGCGTGGCGGTCGAGCCGGTCGGCGAGCCGGTCGGCGACCAGGCCGGAGCCGACGATCACGGTGCGCTGGCGCAGCGGCGCTTTGCGATGGGCGACGCCGCGGGCGAGGGCACGGGAAATGCCGTCGAAGCCGGCGGTGGCGGTGGTGCCGACGAGGGCGATCAGGGCGGGTCCCTGGATCTCGAGCAGGGCGGCGGCGGCGAATGCCGGCCAGGAGAGCAGCAGTGCGGCGACAAGGGCGCGGGGCGCCTCGCCCAGGCCGCTGGCCCAGGTCCAGAGATCCCCCTCGCCGTAGAGACCGAAGACGAAGGCGAGCACGACCGAGCCGACCAGCAGCACGGCGGTGAAGCCGAGCGCCTTCCCCGGCGACACCGAGAAGACCAGCGCCGTGAGCAGGCCGGCGAGCAGTGCTGAGCCGGCGTCGGCGGCGAGCAGCAGACGGCGCAGGACGACCGAGCGCTCAATTGCCCGAGACCTGCGGACACGCGAAGGACCGAGCTGACGGAGGCTCGCGGGGTGGGACTCGTAGTCGTAAGCGATGCTGTCCATGGCTGCTTGTACCTCTGTCGGCAGCGCTCGCTCAGAGCTTGAGATCAAGTTGGGAGGCTCCATCCACTATCCAAGGGTGGGGGCCAGTGCGACGATCTCCAACGAGGATAGTGACTGGCCTTTGAACAACTCAACTATTGATAAACCGCTGCGAAAGCCCGCTGTTGCGGTCAGGCCGCCGATCGCGATTACCGTCGACTCGCCTCCCGCGCGCCAGCAGACGCCGAAGCCCCTGCCGCAGCGGCCATCTCGGCCGCCCCGGCGCCGCCGGGAGCAGCCATCGCCGTGGTCGTCACCGCGTCCGCGGCTAACAGCCGCCGCCGTTGCCGGCGTCTTGATCGCCGCCCTGACCGTCTACCTGTCCTTCAACGCGGGGGGCTTCTTCCCCGGTGCCACCGCCTACGCCGTGCTGGCCGCCTGTGCCGTCCTCGTCCTTGCAGTGGCATCGATCAAGCGTCCCTTCGCCGGCTACACGCCCGCCTTCGTCCTGCCGCTGGCCCTGCTCGCCGGCTTCGCCCTCTGGACGTTCGCCTCGGCGCTCTGGTCCGGCGCCCCCGGGCGCGCCCTGGTCGAGTCCGACCGCGCCCTCCTCTACCTGCTCGTCTTCGCAGTTTTCGGGATGCTGGGTTCGGCCGGTAGCAGGCTGGAGTGGGGGCTGCGCGGCTTCGCCGTTGCTGCGACGGCGGTCTGCGCGGTCGCCCTGACCACCAGGGTTGCCGCCGACGTCTGGCCGATCGCGGCCAATCTCCACCCGGAGCGGCTCAGCTTCCCACTCACCTACTGGAACGCGCTCGGCCTGTTGGCGGCGCTCGGCATCCTCGCCTGCGTCCAGCTCTCCTCCGGTGCCCGCGAACCGCGGCTATGGCGACTCGCCGGCGCCGCAGCGATCCCGATGCTGGCCGCGACCCTGCTGCTCACCTTCTCCCGCGGCTCACTCGCCGTCCTCGCTCTCGGCCTTGCCATCTATCTGCTGCTGGCGCGACCGCCGCGGTTGCTGAGCACGCTCGTGGCCACCGCCGTGCCGGCCGCGGTGGCGATGATCGCCAGCTATCAGGCATCGATTCTCTCCTCGCCGCGTTTCGCCGGCGCGGAAGGACTGGCCGAAGGTCATGACCTGGCGGTCATCGTCCTCGTCTGTGTTGCGGTCGCGGTGCTGCTGCGGGCACTGCTGCTGCGCTTAGACGACTCGCTCGACGACTGGATCCCGCCGATCTTCGATCCCCGCAAGGTCGCCGCGGTGCTGGCTGTCGCCGCCGCTGCGGTCGTCGTCCTGCTCGTCGCTCTGCAGATGCCTTCGCGAGTCGGCAGCCAGTACGAGAGCTTCGTCCAGGGAGATGTCGAGACCGGGGGTGAAGCGCGGTCGCGGCTGACTTCCGCCGGCAGCAACGGGCGGATCGAGCAGTTCGAAGTCGCCGCCGACGCCTTTGCGGAAGCGCCGCTGCTGGGCACGGGGGCGGGGACCTACGAGCTGCGTTGGAGCCAGGACCGGCCGTACCGCTTCAACGTTCTCGACGCGCACTCGCTCTACATCGAGGTGCCGGGCGAGCTGGGGGCGATCGGTTTCCTGCTCATCGGTGGCGCAGTGGTGGCGATTTTCGTCGGCCTGACGCGCCGGGCGCGCGGTGAGGAACGCCACCTCTACGCCGCCGTGATCGCGATGGGCGCGATCTGGGCGATCCACGCGGGCATCGACTGGGACTGGGAGATGCCGGCGGTGACGGTGTGGCTCTTCGCCCTGGCCGGTCTCGGGCTTTCCCGGCCGCCGCGGCAGCGAAGCGACGACGACGCCGGTTCGGGGCCGGGCTGGGCCGCCCGGCTCGGTGTGGCGGTTTGCGCCTGCGTGCTGGCGGTCGTCCCGGTCACGATCGCGATCTCGCAGTCGCGCCTCGATGCGGCCCTGGGAGCCTTCGACAGCGGCGATTGCGCGGCCGCGATCTCCTCTGCTCGGGGATCGCTGGACGCGCTCGAGTTCCGGGCCGAGCCCTACGAGGTGATCGGCTACTGCGAGGCGCGCCTCGGCCAAGATCAACTTTCCGAAGCGGCGATGGAAGGCGCGGTCGAGCACGACCCCGACAGCTGGCGCGCTCACTATGGCCTGGCCCTGGTGCGGGCCCTAGCCGGGCACGACCCGATGCCCGAGCTCTACCAGGCGCAGCGCCTCAACCCGCTCGAGCGCAAGGTCCAGAGAGCGGTTCGGGCGATGCGCTCGGGCGATCCGCTGCAATGGCGGCTCGCGGCTCAGGCGGCTGGTCTGCCGCTCTGAGCCGGGCCGGTTGGCGGCTGTTTAGGCGAGGTGGTCGCCGGAGCGCAGCCGCAGCCGCATTAGCGCTCCGATTCCGAACAGACCCAGCCCGACGAGCAGCGTCGGGACGAGGGGAAGGCCGGTGTAGGGCAGGGCGGTCGGAGCCGGCGGTTCGCTTGCCGCAGGCTGGACTTCCTGGTGATCGCAGTTTTCAGCTGCTTCCTCGGGCGTGTCGTAAGCACCCCCGGCCGCGCCGGAGCCGTTCTCCTCGCACGGGTATTCGCAGCCGCTTCCGCTCGGGACGCCGCCGCTTTCCTCGCAGAAGTGACTTTCTTCTTCGGGGGCGTACTGGGCGCTGCCGGCGCTGCCGCCAGCCGCCAGGCTGGTCGTGGTGCCGGCCATGAAAACGCCGAGCGCGAGGACGGCGATCAAAATAAGTCTTGACTTCATCAACGGTCCCTTCTTCTCATCAGTCTTTATTCGACCTCCAGGTGACGGCCCCTTTGGCAGTCGCCCGATCGCCTCGAGCTCGATCTCTGAAAGTCAGTTATACGCACCGACATGTTGACTGCTGCCTGGATAAACGTCCAAACCGCTTGATTCTGGTCAAAAGTGAGCATGCGAAGCAGCTAATTCGCATGATCTCGTGAAGGAATGTACCCAGGCAGCCCTGGTCTACCCTCAGCCCTCGACCGCAGCCCGCGTCGTCCCAACCTTGGTCGGCCCGTGGTAGACGGTGGCGGAGTCGAACATCCCCGCTTCGCGGTAGTTCTGCAAGACGATGAAGTTTTTACCGCCGTCGTTGGATGAATCCCTAGTTGCCATCTGCAGGCGAGTGGTTTCGGGTTCCTCATTGGGGTTGTAGGAGTCGGGACCGAAGAAGGTCACCTGCTCACCATTGATCCAGGTTTCGACGAATCCCTCGCCAGCGAAGCGGATGTGCATCAGCACGTCGGTCCATTTACCGCGCTCGAAAGGCTGCTGCCAAGGGACGTCGTAGCCATAGGTGCCGTTGCGCTGCCAGCCCATCGTCTCACCGATACCGACGCTGACCGGCGGCGAGCCGTTCCAAGGGAAGCCGTAGGGCCCCTCGCCAACCAACAGCCAGCCGGGCACTCGGTTCGGGAAGTCGTTGGGCAGATAGAAGCTGAAGTGCCACCAGAACTCATCACCAGGCTCGATGAAGCTGGGCGAGACGAGCTGGGCGCGGGGATCGTCGGTCGGGGTGATCGGCGCCACGTCGCTGTCAGCCACCGTCATCCGCAGCGCCCCCCGCGGACCGCCGGCGGGATCGCTCACTTCGCGCACCGCCCCGGGAGCGGACTGGTTGATGAAGTCATCGATGGTGGCGCCGGAGAAGAGGAGGTCGGGATCGGAACCGCGGGGGGAAGGCGCGGGCGTCGTTGCCTCGGCGTCATCCACCGTTGGGCTCGCGACAGGATCGATGGGGCTCTCGATGGGCTCGACGTACAGAGCGCGCTTGGTCACGGTCACCGCACGGCCGTTGCGCGCTTCCACCTTCAGCTCGTGGCGGCCGACGCCCACCCCGACGTAGCCCCTGCGGCCGACCTTCCAACCGGGTGCGTGGTCGACGAAGCGCTTCCGCCCGTCGACGTAGAAGGCGACCTCTTCGGTCGGCTGGGATGCGGTGGCGGCAAAGTGGACCGGCTGCGGGCCCTTGACGACGACCGGCGCGACGATCTTCAGCTTGGCGCTTGCGGGTGCCGCCAATGCCAGTAGCAGGGCGAAGGAGGCGAGGAGGGACTTGACCGGGGTGCTCATCACCTCCCGGATCGGCGGCTGAAGGTAGACCTGTCGCCGAACAGGCGTTTGCTGGACGAACTGTCCAGCTGGGGCTAGTCAGAAATAGGTAGCTGCGAGGTGGCGGCTCAGTGCGCCTCATCGGAGGCATGTGCCGGCGGCCGCGACTCCTCTGCCAAGGAGGTCAGCTCGAGCTGACCGAGGGCGGCCTCTTCGAGCACGTCGGTCGCCTCTTCGGCGGAGCGGGCGTAGAGCTCGACCAGGAGATGGATGACGATCTGCTCGCCGTCGTGCTTGTGGAAGCGGACGTGGGTGAAGAACTCGCGTACGCCGGAATCGCCGAAGGCGCCGTAGGTGAGGAACTCGGTCGCGTCGGGGCCGGAGCAGTTCTCGACCCGGTCCTGGTCGACCGTGACGGTGCAGGAGGCGACCCAAGGAGTGCCGGCCACCATCCGCTCCCAACGGTCTTCGATCGGCACCACCCGGTCCTCCTGAAAGGTCAGGTGCGGCTGGTCGTGCATGCAGTTGAGGCACTGCACGACCGATTCCTGGATCTCGTCGACGCCTTCGACGGGAATGCCGCTCTCCGGGTCGATGCGGCGGATCGCGTCGTAATGAAGCTGGATCTCGAGGTTCTGGGACCAGCAGCGGTAGCACCGCAGCCAGGCCGAACGCTCACCGTTGAGCTCGCCCATGCCCCCATTGTCGCGCTTCGCGCGGTCGGGCGACGCGGCGGTTAGCTTGTGCCTCGATGGCTCACAGCAAAAGCGAAGTCAACCGGGCGGGGGCGCTATTCGCCGAGGGTCTCCACGCAATCATCGACGGGGATGTGCTTGTCGAACCGCGGCGCGCAGAGTTTCGGAAGGCGATTCGGGTCATCGAGTGGTGGCGTGGTGAGCACGCGAAGCCACTCTCGCGAGTTGCGGCCAATCTCCGCTACTACGCAGGCGAAGAAGGTAAGCCGGTTGTCGCCCAGCGACTGAAGAAACTTCCAACCATCGCCGGCAAGCTCCTCCGGGAGCCGACGATGAAGCTCTCGCGGATGGCAGATATCGGCGGTGTTCGCGCCGTGCTGCCCAACCAGGATGCCGCCTATCGGGTCGCAAGTTGCCTGCGCAGGAACTGGACGATCTCCAAGTTCCGCGATTACGTAGCCGAACCCAAGCCGGACGGCTACCGCGCGCTTCATCTGATCAACCGTAATCGTGGCCGGCTCATCGAGGTGCAGTTACGGACGCCTCGCCAAGACCTCTGGGCAAACCTCGTCGAGGGGTTCGACCGCGCGGTAGCGCCGGATCTAAAATTCGGGGCTGGTCCCCAAGAGCTTCGAGACTACTTCGTTGCTCTAGGAGAGTTCCAGGCGCTTCGTGATCAGGATGTTCAAATTGATTCAGCCCTGCTGGACCGCCTGGAGGGTTTACAGAAGCGAGCTAATACCTTTATAGATAGAGAGACCGATGAGTCCCGATGAGATCAAACACTTTCTGGTCATCTACGACCTCGCTACGGGGGGGGTAGACGTCCGGGCTTTTGGCACCGACTATGACGCTGCCCAGGCGGCCTATATCAAGGCCGAGCAGGCCAATGGCATGCAGGCAAAACTCGACATCGTGCTTCTCAGCGCCGACTCGCTGGAGACCATCAAGCAGACGCACTCGAGCTACTTCAACGGGGGGAGCACCGAGCTCGGAGGGCTTCTTCCCGCCTAAGTCCGGCTTCGTCAGGCGGGGGCTGCGCTGCTCTGGCGGGCGGCGATTAGCTCGACGATCTCGCCCATGATCTTGTTCACGGCGAAGTCCTTCGGCGTGTAGACGCGGGCGACGCCGGCCTCCAGCAGCTTGCGCTCGTCCGCCGGGGGGATAATGCCGCCGACCACGACCGGGACCTCGGAGCCGTCCTCGGCGAGCTTGGCGAGGACGTCGGGGACCAGCTGGGCGTGGGAGCCGGAAAGGATCGAGAGGCCGACGACATCGACGTCCTCGTCGATCGCCGAGGCGGAGATCTGCTCCGGGGTGAGGCGGATCCCGGCGTAGATCACCTCCATGCCGACGTCGCGCGCCCGCAGGGCGATCTGCTCGGCGCCGTTGGAGTGGCCGTCGAGACCGGGCTTGCCGACCAGGATCTTGATCCGGTGGCCGATCTGCTCGGAGACCTCGTCGACCCGGGCGCGGGTCGCCTCCAGTAGCTCGCGGTCGCCCGAGGGGGCGGCACCGCCGACCCCGGTCGGGCCGCGGTAGGGGCCGAAGACCTCGCGCAGCGCCTCCGACCACTCGCCGGTGGTGGCGCCGGCGCGGGCGGCGGCGACGGTGGCAGGCATGATGTTCTCCTCGCCGGCGGCGACCCGGGCCAGCTCGGCGAGGGCGGCGTCGACGGCGGCCTGGTCGCGCGAGCCGCGCCACTGTTCCAGGGCCTCGATCCGTTCGCGCTCGACCTCGGGGTCGACGGTCATGATGCCGCCGTCCTCACCGGTGGTCAGCGGCGAGTCCTCGCCCTCGGTGAAGACGTTCTGGCCGATCACCTTCTGCTCGCCGCGCTCGATCCGGCCGACCCGCTCGCGGTGGGACTCAACCAGGCGGGCTTTCATGTAGGGAACAGCCTCAACGGCGCCGCCGTTCTCGGCGACCACCGCCATCTCGGTCCGGGCGCCCTCGATTAGCTCGTCGACCAGGCCCTCCATCACGTTCGAGCCGGCGAAGATGTCGGGGTACTCGAGCAGGTCGGTCTCCTCGGCCAGCACCTGCTGGATCCGCAGGCTCCACTGCTGGTCCCAGGGCCGCGGCAGGCCCAGCGCCTCGTTCCAGGCCGGGAGCTGGATCGCCCGGGCGCGGGCGTCGCGACCCAGCGTCACCGCCAGCGCCTCGAGCACGATCCGCTGCACGTTGTTCTCCGGTTGCGACTCGGTCAGACCGAGCGAGTTGACCTGGACGCCGTAGCGCAGGCGCAGGAACTTCTCGTTGTCGACGCCGTAGCGCTCTTCACCGAGCTGCTTCCAGAGCAGCGTCATCGCTCGCAGCTTGGCGTGCTCTTCGACGAAGCGGACGCCGGCGTTGACGAAGAAGGAGATGCGGCCGAAGACCTTGGGGAAGTCCTCGTCGGAGACCTGGCCGCGGGACTTGACCTCGTCGAGGACGGCGATCGCGGTGGAGAGCGCGTAGGCGATCTCCTGCACTGGCGTCGCCCCGGCCTCCTGCAGGTGGTAGCTGCAGATGTTGATCGGGTTCCATTTGGGGATCTCGTTGACGGTGAAGGCGACCATGTCGGCGATCAGCCGCATCGAGGGCTCCGGCGGGAAGGCGTAGGTGCCGCGTGAGAGGTACTCCTTGATGATGTCGTTCTGGGTGGTGCCGGAGAGCTTGCCGAGCGGCACGCCCTGCTCCTCGGCGACCGAGGCGTAGAGGCCGAGCAGCCAGGCCGCGGTGGCGTTGATCGTCATCGAGGTGTTCATCGTGTCGAGCGGGATCTGGTCGAGCAGGGTCTCCATGTCGCCACGGTGGGCGACCGAGACGCCGACCTTGCCGACCTCGCCGCGGGCAAGCACGTGGTCGGGGTCGTAGCCGGTCTGCGTCGGCAGGTCGAAGGCGATCGAGAGGCCGGTCTGGCCCTTGGCCAGGTTGCTGCGGTAGAGCTCGTTGGAGCGCCGGGCGTCGGAGTGGCCAGCGTAGGTGCGCATCACCCAGGGACGGTCGCGCTCTGGCAGGCGGTGCTCGCTCATGCGGCGAATGATATTTGGCTCGGGCCGAAATCCGCCGTTCAGTGCCCTGCGGCCCGCATCTTTCGCCCGCGGGGGTGTTTAGGCTGCGACCGATGCGAATGCGAATCGTCACCGCCCTGCTTGCCGTCGTCGCGTTGGCGCTGCTGATTGCTGCCAGCGCCGGAGCGGAGATGATCGGCATCTACCGCAACAGCATGGAGTCCACGGCTCAGCGTGCTCAGCTGCTGCAGCTCGCCGGTCGTAGCTGTACCCGCGGCGGCTCTGACAGCGCCCTGCGGATCGTCGTCGGCAAGCGCACCGAAGAGTGCGCCTACCGCACCCCGGTGATCGGGCGCGACCTCGAGATCGCCGCCACCATGCGGCTGCTCAGCGGCACCCCCGAGCCCGTTCAGAAAAAGGCCTTCCTGGCGCTGGAGTTGCGCGCCGGCGGTGGTGCCAAGTACCAGCTGCTGGTCTTCCCGCTGCAGCAGAAGACGCAGCTGCGCAAGGTCCTTCCGACCGGTGAAGTCAAATACCTGCAGATCGCCAAGGAAGAGGAAGCGGTCAAAGGGGTGAACATGGCCAATGGCTTGCGCCTCCGCGCGACCAACGTCACCAGCGGCCCCGAACAGGGCAGCTGTCGACTCTTTGCCTACGTCGGCCCGACCCTCGTCGCCGAAGCGGTCGACGCCGGCGCCGGCGAACTCGCCGGCCGCGCCTCCGCCGTCGCTGTCGGGGCTTTGAAGAACGGCAGCGGCGTCATCGCCAGCGTCGACGACGTGGTCGTCCGCGTCCCCAGCCCCTTCTAGCGGCGGGCGCGATGTCGACGTCGACGATCGAGCGACCGCGCACCGCGGGTCCCGACTCGGGACTCGGCGGCAACTGGCGGGTGATCGTGCGCAACGACAGCCACAACACCTTCGAGCACGTCGCCCAGACGCTCGCCAAGACCCTGCCGGGGGTCGATCTCGACCACGGTCACCGCCTCGCCGACCAGATCCACAACAGCGGCCAGGCAATCGTCTGGACCGGCCCGCGCGAGCCGGCCGAGCATTACTGGGAGCAGCTCGAGGCGGCCGGGCTGACGATGGCCCCGCTCGAGCGGGGCTGAGGCCTCTCGCCGCTACTCGGCGGCGAGGAGGGTGTGCCAGGTGGGCAGCATCGGCAGGTCGTAGAGGTCGATCGCCGCCGTTCGAGCCGCCGCGATCTCCTCCGAGAACCAGTAGCGCTCGAAGTCGCTGCGGTTGTCCCAGACCGAGGTCTGCTGGAAGGCGAGCGGGTCGTCGTTGGAGCGGGTCAGCGACCAGCTCTTGGCGCCGAAGGCGGGCATCCGCGCCGCCGCCGGCTCCCAGACGTCCAGCCAGCGATCCGCCCGGAAGGGGGCGACGTGCCAGTCGAGCCTGCAGACCTCAGCCATCAGATACCCCTTTCGAGTTGCTCTCGCGCTGACATCAGGCGCCGACCTCAGCCCGGATCGCGCCGGGGCCGTCCTCGGCCTTGCCCTCGTCCTCGGACTGCGCTCCGACCAGGATCGAGATCTTGCCGAGGTGCTTGTTTTCGTGCAGCAGCTGGTGGGCGCCGGGGACGCCGTCGAAGTCCATCGTCTGCCAGAGGACGGGGCGGACCTTGCCCTCGGCCATCAGCTGGTTGGCGCGCATGCACTCGTAGGCATTGGCGAAGTGGGAGCCGATGATCTGCTTCTGGCGCATCCACAG
>DASYLY010000075.1:0-11046 GCA_036009365.1 Solirubrobacterales bacterium | reverse complement strand
TACCTGTGCTTTGAGCTCCACTACCGCTCCTTTCCAGGCGTCGATCCCGCTTGGGAGTGGGATCCGACCCTGCTGGCGGTGCGGGCAGTGCTTGAGGAGGCCTTCTTCGATGCCCTCGAGGCCGAGATAGTCCCGGGCGAGCCGGTCGACCCGGCAGCGGTTGGGGACCTGCTCTTTCGCCTCGAGTCCGAAGACGATGGCGTCTCGCTCTCCCGCCATCTCGAGGTCGAGGCTGGAATCGAGGAATTCCGCGAATTCGTCGTCCACCGCTCCTTCTACCAGCTAAAGGAGTCCGACCCCCACAGCTGGGCGATCCCGCGTCTCGACGGCCCGGCGAAGACGGCCCTGCTCGAGGTGCAGGCCGACGAGTACGGCGGCGGCCAGCCCGAGCGTATGCACTCACGGCTCTTCGCAAAGACGATGCGGGCGCTCGGCCTTGATGACCGCGAGAACGTCTACCTTGCCTATGCGCCCGGCGAGACGCTGGCGACGGTCAACCTGATGTCGGCCACCGGCCTGCGCCGCAGTCGGCGCGGCGCGATTGTCGGCCACCTGGCGATGTTCGAGATGACGTCCGCCCTGCCCAATCGCCGCTATGGCAACGCCCTGCGGCGCCTCGGCTTCGGCGCCGAGGCGACGGACTTCTACGACGAGCACGTCGAGGCCGACGCGGTGCACGAGAACATCGCCGCCTACGACCTCGCCGGAGGCTTGGCGCGCCAGGAGCCGGATCTGGCCGCCGACATCCTCTTCGGCGCCCGGGCGCTGCTCTTCCTCGAAGATCGCCTCGGCAGGCGCCTGCTCGGGGCTTGGCGGGAAGGCCAGACCTCGCTGCGTCAAGCGCTGGTCGGCACCGAAACCTGACCGCGATGAGCGAGGCCGACTCCAGCGTTTCCTACGTCCTGCCGCTGCGCTGGGCTGCCCCTGGCCCGATCGAAGAGCTGAGTGCTTATCTCCGCTCGATCGCCGCAGTGGCCGATGAGATCCTGGTGGTCGACGGCTCGCCTGCCGCGGTCTTCGCCGAGCACGCCGTAGCTCTGCGCGGCGTCGCCCGTCATCTGGCCCCGCACCCCGATCTCGACTTTCAGATGGGCAAGGTGAACGGCGTGCTCACCGGGGTGCGCGAGTGCTCCGGCGAGCTGATCGTGCTGGCTGACGACGACGTCCGCTATGACCCGTCGACGCTGCGCCGCGCGGTTGAGCTGCTCGAACGGGCCGACCTCGTGCGGCCGCAGAACTACTTTGACGAGCTGCCCTGGCACGCTCGCTGGGACACTGCCCGCTCATTGCTGAACCGCGTCTTCACTGGCGATCCGACGTTTCCGGTCGGCGACTTTCCCGGCACCTTCGCCGTTCGCCGCAGCGCCCTCCTCGCTACCGACGGCTATGACGGCGATGCTCTCTTCGAGAACTTGGAGCTGATGCGGACGATCCACGCTGCCGGCGGAAAGGTGACGACGCCGCTCGATCTCTACGTGCCGAGGAGGCCGCCGAGCACGGCCCACTTCCGCTCGCAGCGGATCCGCCAGGCCTATGACGACTTCGCTATCCCGGCTCGGATCGGCGCCTTCCTCGCCTTGGCTCCTCTCGTAGCTTGTTCGTTGCGGCGAGGTCACGTCCGTCGCCTGGCTATCGGTGCGCTTGCTGCGATGGTCATCGCGGAGATCGGTCGCCGCAGGGCGGGGGGAGCGACGCGCTTTCCCGTCAGTGGCTCGCTGCTGGCGCCCGCCTGGGTAGCGGAGCGTTCGCTCTGTTCCTGGCTTGCCGTGGCGGAAAAGCTACGAGGTGGAGTCCTCTACGGGGGCCGGCGGCTCGGGCACTCGGCGACCCCCTTGCGTCGATTGCGCCACCGCTACTCCGGGGTCCTCGCCGGAAACGGCGAGTCCGCTGTCCGCCCGGAACCCGATCGCCTTGTGAGTGCCGTCGCAAAACGGACGGATCCGTGAGCGTCCGCAGCGGCATAGCGCCACCACGCGCCGCTTGATCTCGATCTCGTTCCCGCTTTGGTCCACCATCACGAAGGGACCACGGATGAGATATGGCCCGTTGCGGTAGGGAGTGATCTTCGTCGGTGAGTCCGCCATCGACATCTCGCCGAGGTCTCTCTACCCGGAGAGAGAGAAGGGCAAGCCTTCGGTCATCTCGGATTAGCGACATCCGTGGTGGGGTAGTTCGTCCACGATGTCCAAGAAGTGGTGATGCGACGAGGGGGGCGGCAGTGCCGCCCCCCTCGTCATTGCGGCGGGCCGGCTAGGGCGTCACCGCATCCTTGGCTTTGCGCAGCAGCCCGCCCTCAGCGGGGATCGCGACGCTGTGCAGCTCCGGCCGCGACTCCGCCGGGGCTAGCTCCGGGATGTCGCCCATCGGCTCCGCCTCGCGGACGCCGAATTTGCCCTTGGAGTCGACCGAGGGACCGCTGGTCCAGCGAGCGTCGTCGGGTACTTCGCCGTCAGAGTGGACGAAGAACTCGTAGCTGAACTCCTGTTTTTCCTGATCCTGTGGGAAGTCCGGCGGCACCGGCATCCCCATGTCCTTCTGCTCCTCCAGCACCGCCATCCACTGGTTCTGGTGCATGGTGTCGCGAGCGATCAGGAAGGACAGCATGTCCTTCATGCCAGGGTCATCGGTCATCTCGTAGAGCCGCGTCGCCAGCAACCGGCCGCTCGCCTCGGCGTGGACGTTGGCGTGCATGTCGCTACCGATGTTGCCGGTTGCGACGACCCAGGAGCCGTTGAACGGATTGCCGTTCGAGTCCGCCGGCATCGCGGCGAGACCGGCCGAGAGGACGTGACGAGGGTCCTCGCCGCCGAGCACGGCGGCGACGGCGCTGTCTTTGCCGGCGATCTGCTCCTGCATCTTCGCCGGCGCGTTCTCGAGGTTGAGGGCCACCGCGGTGGCCAGCATCTCGATGTGCCCGATCTCCTCGGTGCCGGCGTTCAGCAGCATGTCTTTGTAGCGGGCGGGCCCGCGGTTGCCCCAGGCCTGAAACAGGTACTGGAGGCAGACGCGGATCTCGCCCTCGACACCGCCGATTGCCTGCTGCAGCATCTTGGCGAAAACCGGGTTCGGTTCATCAACCCGCACTTTGTATGCGAGCTGTTTCGTGTGCTTGAACATGTTGTTCCCTCTCTACGGGCTGTTTGGTTGCGTGCCTCAGTGGGCCGGCGTCGAGCGATGACGCCGATCGACCGCCGACTCCTCGGCTTCGCGCGGGTCCCAGCGCGTGGCCAGCGCGGTGAGGATCTCCAGGGCGCCGGCGATCACGGTGAAGCGGGTTGCACCGCCGTTGTCGCTGAAGCCGAGGATGAACGGAGCCAGGATCAGCGCCGCGCCCAGCGCGAGGTCGGTCATCATGTGCATCCGCAGTGGAATCACGCGGGCGATCGAAAGCCGCCAGTCGGTCATCGAGCCGGCGATCAGCATCACCGCGCCGACCGCGATGCAGAGAATCCTGGCGTCGTCGACGTCGCTGAAGCCAAATATCCACGGCGCCGCGATGATCACGATCGCGATCAGCGGCTCGAGCGCCGCGTGGGTGTTCAGGGGAATCGGTCCTCGTCTCATCGGAGGTCCTCCTCGAGTTGGGGAATTTCAGAGAGACCCGCCGTCCGCTTCGGCCGCCACTTCGGGCTGGCGAATGCGTCCCACGAGAGCTTCGGTGCTCCGGGCTTTGATGAACACCCGTCGCTCTGGGCTGTCTACCCCTTCTCAGGGCGGTGAATCATCGGCGCCGGAGGTCCGAAGCTGCGCCCGGCCGAGTCGGGGGGAGTTTCGACCGAGAGCGCCGTGGGTAGCTCACGGCTGTGATTGAAGCCGACGGGAGAGCGATAAAGGGAGCGCCGGGTCAGCGCCACGCTCCGACCCTCCTGCGCACGGTGGAAGCGATGCGCATGATCCAGAAGCGGCGGATTCCAGTAGGCCGGGTCCCCCGCACGATCGCGGTGATTCAGACGACCAAGGATGCAGCGTAAACGCCTCTCGCTTGTGCCTTCAGTAGAGGCGAGCGATCGGGGGAACGAGCAAGGGGGAGAGTGCGATGCCGGATTTGAACGAGCGTGACGCCAAGCTGGTCCAGTATCTGAGTGAGGCTTATGGCAAGGAGAAGGAACTGGAGACCAGCCTCGAGGCCCACATCGCTATGACCACCAAGGCCGCCTACAAGAAACGACTCCGTCAGCACTTGCGTGAGACCAAAGCGCACAGCAAAGGGCTGGCGCGGCGGATCAAGCAACTCGGTGGCGGCGGTCAGGTCACGCAGACGGCGGTCGGCAAGGCGATGGCCGCCGCGAAGGGCCCGCTGCACATGGTTCGCGGCAGCGGCGAGCAGGAGAAAATGTTGAAGAACGCCAAGACCGAGTACTTCAACGAGCACGAGGAGATCGCCACCTACCTGGCGATCGAGACCCTGGCCGAGAAAGTGGGCGACCGGGAGACGGCGAAACTCGCCAAAGGGATCCGGGGCGAGGAGGAACGTATGGCAAAGTTCCTCGCCGGGCAGATTCAGTCGCTGACCCGGGCTGTCGTTGCCGAAGAGGTGCCGAGCAGCCAGCGCAAACAGCCCGCTAAAGCCAAACGTGCTCGAAAACCAGCCGGCGGTTCTCGCAAATGAGCAGTCCCATCGAGGGGCGAGGCGCCCGCCGCCGCTCGGTCGGGCTCCCGGGATTGAAGATCTGAAAGCCGTTCCCCTTCTCGTGGAGGGGAAGATGGCTGTGGCCGAAGACCACCGCCGCGGCTTGCGGAAAGCGGCGGCGCAGGCCCGCCAGCCTCCCCTTGGCCGGACCGGCGTCGTGGACGACGCTGACGATCTGTCCGCCGAGCTCGACTTCGAGCGTCGACGGCAGCGAGTGCCGCAGCGCCGGCTCGTCGACGTTGCCGTGGATGGCATGCACGACGGGGCAAAGGGATTCGAGCTCCTCGAGTGCCGGGACGCCGAAGAAGTCACCGGCGTGGATTACGGCATCGGCTTCGCCGATCAACTCGACGCAGCGCTGGGGCAGGCGGCGCACGCCCCGGGGCATATGGGTGTCGGCGAGGACAGCGATCAAACTAAGACGGGATTCTGATGGCGACGAACGCGGGCAAGAAGAAGGGCGACAAGCTCGGCGAGTACGAGCGCAAGCGCGACTTCGACGCCACGCCCGAGCCGGCGTCGAAGAAGCGGCGCAAGCGGAAGAGCGCGCCGCGATTCGTCGTCCAGGAACACAGCGCCCGGCGCCTGCACTGGGACCTGCGCCTCGAGCACGAAGGGGTTGCCGCCTCCTGGGCCGTCCCCAACGGAATTCCCGCTGACCCGAGCGAAAACCGCAAGGCCGTCCAGACCGAGGATCACCCGCTCGAGTACCTCGATTTCGAGGGCGAGATCCCGGCCGGCGAGTACGGCGCCGGGACGATGCGGATCTGGGACCGCGGCACCTATGAGGCCGAGAAGTGGGAGGAGGCGAAAATCGTCTTCAGCTTTTCCGGTGAGCGGCTGAGCGGCCGCTACGCGCTCTTTCGCGCCGGCAGCGAGGCGAAGGACTGGATGATCCACCGCATCGACCCTCCCAGCGAGGAACGCGATCCCTTCCCGGAGTCCGTGGTGCCGATGCTGGCCAAGCTCTCGACGCTGCCGGCAAGCGACGATGGCTGGGCGGTCGAGGTCAAGTGGGACGGGGTGCGGGCGATTGCCTACTGCCGGCCCGGCCGGCTCGAGTTGCAGACTCGCAACCTCAACGAGGTCACCGCCCAGTACCCCGAGGTGCGGCGGCTCTCGCGCCAGCTCGGCGCCCGCGATGCGGTGCTCGACGGCGAGCTGGTCGCCTTCGACGAGCAGGGGCGGCCGAGCTTCGAGCGCCTGCAGCAGCGCATCCACCAGACCGCGGAGAGCGTCGTGCGGCGGCGGATGAAATCTCACCCTGTCACCTATGTGATCTTCGATCTGCTCTATCTGGACGGGCGGGATCTCACCCAAGAGCCTTACTCGCACCGCCGCGAGCTGCTCGAGGGGCTGGAGTTGGCCGGCGAGAGCTGGCAGACGCCCGCCTACTCGGCGGGGCACGCAAGGGAGCTGCTGGCGGCGAGCGCCGAGCAGAAGCTGGAGGGAATCGTGTTGAAGCGGCTCAGCAGCCGCTACGCACCCGGCAAGCGGACGGGCTCCTGGCTGAAGGTGAAGAACCTCGGGCGCCAGGAGTTCGTGATCGGCGGTTGGCAGCCCGGCGAGGGGCGCCGCCGCAACCGCCTCGGGGCGATTCTGCTCGGCTATTTCGACGAGGACGGAGAACTGCACTACGCCGGCAAAGTTGGCACCGGCTTCTCCGATCGCGACCTCGATGAATTGCTCGAGCGCCTGCGTCCGCTGGCGCGCAAGACCAATCCCTTTGCCGGTAGGAGGGGACCGCGGGCGGCCAACTTCGTCGAGCCGCAACTGGTCGCCGAGATCGAGTTCCGCGAGCTGACCGCGGAGGGGATGGTCCGCCACGGCTCCTTCAAGGGACTGCGCGAGGACAAGCCGGCCGATCAGGTCACGGTCGAGCGCCCCGAACCGCTGGACAGCAGCAACACCAAGGTCGTTCCAGCTGGTGGCTCACGGAAACGGGCGACGGTGACCGTCGAAGGCCGGGAGCTGAGCCTCTCCAACCTCGACAAGGTTCTCTATCCGCGCACCGGCTTCACCAAGGGCGAGCTGATCGAGTGGTACGCGCGGATCGGGGAGGTCCTGCTGCCGCACCTGCGAGGGCGGCCGTTGACGATGAAGCGCTACCCCGACGGCGTCGAGGCTGGGCACTTCTACGAGAAGCGCTGCCCCAAGCACAAGCCCGAGTGGGTGCAGACGGCAAACGTCTGGAGCGAGCGGCATGGCGAGGAGATCGACTACTGCCTGGTCGAAGATCTGCCGACCCTCGTCTGGGCGGCGAACCTGGCCAACGTTGAGCTTCACACCTCGCTCTCGGTGGCGGCGGAGATGGAGCGGCCGACCGCGGTCGTCTTCGACCTCGATCCCGGCGCGCCCGCCGACGTTCTCGACTGCGCTCAGGTGGCGATCTGGATCAGGGGCATGTTCGAGCAGCTCGGCTTGAACGCGTATCCAAAGACCTCGGGCTCAAAGGGCATCCAGGTCTACGTGCCGCTCAACACCGAGGTGACCTACGCGCAGACCAAGCCCTTCGCCAAAGCCGTCGCCGAGACCCTCGAGGCCAAGTTCCCCGAGCGGATCGTCTCGCAGATGGCAAAGAGCAGGCGCAGCGGCAGGGTCCTGATCGATTGGAGCCAGAACGATCCCCACAAGACGACGGTCAGCGTCTACTCGCTGCGGGCCAGGGAGCGACCGACGGTCTCCACCCCGCTCGAGTGGGACGAGCTGCAGGGGGCCCTGGCCGAGTCCGCGGCGAGGCTGCTCGTCTTCGACCACGAGATGGCTCTCCAGCGGGTCGAGGAGAGGGGCGATCTCTTCGCACCGCTGCTGAGCGAGCGGCAGCAATTGCCCGATTGAGGTTAGCCAGGCTGCCGTCCGGGGATTAGAGAGCATGGAGATTGTCTCGCCGGCGGCCGTCAGGAGCTAGGCGGTCGTGGCGCGCAACCGCATCCACGTCGAGGCGTCACCGGAGCGGGTCGCGCAGGTGCTCGCGGAGGCCCAGCACTACCCGCGCTGGGTGGTCGGGGCGAAATCTTTCCGCGGCAGCGATGAGTCCTTTCCCGCGGCGGGATCGCGCTTTCATCACTCGGTGGCCCTCGGCCCCTGGAGCGTCAAGGACCACACCGAGGTGCTGGAGTCCGAGCTGCCCTCGCGGATCGTTCTCGTGGCGAAAGCGCGGCCGCTGGGGACCGCGCGGGTCGAGCTTTCGCTCGCCGCCGATCGCGGCGGCACCGAGGTGACGATGGAGGAGACCCCGGCCGACCGGATCTCCTCTCTCCTCGCTCGCAACCCGGTCGCCGAGGTGGCGCTGCGGCTGCGAAACGCTCAGGCGCTGACTCGGCTGAAGCGAATCGTCGAGGCGGCCCCGTCGCCGCCTCCGGCGCGCATCGGCGTCGCCGGGCGGAAGGTCTTGATCACCGGCGGTAGCAGCGGCATCGGCCTTGCGACCGCCGAGCGACTGGCCTCTGAAGGGGCGCGTGTGACCCTGCTGGCCCGCGGCGAGCAGGGCCTGCGGACCGCTGAGGAGCTGCTGCGAGCGGGTGGAGCCGAGCAGGTATGGACCGTTGCCGCCGATGTCACCGACCGCGACGCTCTTGCGACCGCGGTGGCCTATGCCTCGCGCAAGATGGGCGGGCTCGACCTGCTGATCTGCAGCGCCGCCGCGATCGCCTTCGGACGCTTTACGGAAGTCAGCCCCGAGGATTTCGAGGCGACGATCGAGACCGTTTTCGGCGGCACCGTCGAGGCGATCCGTCTGGCCCTGCCGGAGCTCGAGCAAAACGGCGGCTCGATCGTCGTGATCGGCTCGATCGCCGGCCGCATGCCGCTGCCGACCCTCTCCGCCTACACCGCCGCCAAGCACGCGGTGACCGGCTTCACCGAGGCGTTGCGGATCGAGTTGGCGGAGGCCGGCTTGCCGGTCGCCGTCTCGCTGGTCCAGCCGGGGCCGATCGACACGCCGCTCTGGAGCAACCTGGAGAGCGCCAGTGGGCTGTTGCCGCCGGCGCCGCCTGACCTCTACGCGGCAGGGGAAGTCGCCGAGGCAGTCGCCGCGGTGGTCCGGCGTCCGCGGCCGGAGACGATCGTCGGTGGCTTAGCGACCCTGCAGGTAGCTGCCTACGAGAACCTGCGCAGGCCGACCGAGTGGGCCTTGAAGGGTCTGGCCCGGCTCGCGCTCAGCTCCGGCGACCGGCCCGCGGGTGAGGGCGCGCTGCGTGGGCCGAGCGGGGCGGGGCGGATCGAGGGCGGCTTCGGCGGGCGGCCGAGCCTCGTGGCCGGGGCGCGCCGTGCGCTGGGGCGGGCGCGACGCGCGATCGGCGGCGCTTAGATGGAGGTCGCCGACGCGGTAGTCGTCGGGTCCGGGCCGAACGGCCTGGTGGCCGCCAACATGCTCGCCGACCGCGGCTGGGACGTGATCGTCTGCGAGGAGCAGCCGAGCCCGGGCGGCGCCGTCCGCAGCGGCGAAGTCACCGCTCCCGGCTTCGTCCACGACCTCTACAGCGCCTTCTACCCGCTGACCCGGGCCTCCCGCTACATCGCCTCGCTGGACCTCGAGTCCTACGGGGTCGAGTGGCTCACCTGTCCGGGCGTCGTTGCGCACCCGCATCCGGACGGCCGCTGCGCCCTGCTCGCGCTGGACCTCGAGGAGACCTGCGCCTCGCTCGAGGGCTTCGCCCCCGGCGACGGCGACGCCTGGCGGCGCCTGTTCGAGCTCTGGCGCCAGGCCGGGCCGCACCTCGTCGGCGCCCTGCTGACCCCGCTGCCGCCGCTGCGCCCGGCGGGCGGCCTGCTGCGGACGCTGGGGCTGCGTGGGGTGGTCGAGTTCGCCCGACTCGGCCTGTTGCCGGCGCGGCGCCTGGCCGACGAGCGCTTCGGTGGCGAGGGCGGCGGTTGGCTGCTCGCCGGCAACGCCCTGCACGCCGACCTCACCCCCGACAGCTCCGGCGGCGGCCTCTTCGGACTGATCCTCTGCGGGCTCGGTCAGCAGCACGGCTACCCGGTCGCGGCCGGCGGCTCCGGGGCGATCACCACTGCTCTGGTCGCGCGGCTGCGCGCACGTGGGGGAGAGCTGCACCTGAAGACGCCGATCGAGCGGATCGAGGTCCGCGCGGGCCGGGCGAGCGCCGCGCTCGCCGCCGACGGTCGACGCTTCGCGGCCAAGCGAGCGATCCTCGCCGACTGCGGCGCGCCGGCGCTCTACCGGCGAATGCTGCCGCCGGAGACCGTGCCGGAGCGGACGCTCGAGGGTCTGCGGAGCTTCCAGTACGACAACTCGACCTTCAAGGTCAACTGGGCGCTGCGCGGGCCGATCCCCTGGAGCGCCGCCGACGCCCGCCGCGCCAGCACTGTCCACGTCGCCGAGGGCATGTTCGGGCTCTCGCGCGCGAGCGTCCAGCTCTCCGAACGAGGCATCCCGGACCGTCCATTCCTCGTCCTCGGCCAATACTCGATGGTCGATCGCTCGCGGGCGCCGGAGGGGGCAGAGACCGCCTGGGCCTACACCCACGTCCCCCAGCAGCCGCGCTGGGACGCCGCCGGCGAGCTGGGCGGCGACTGGGCGGGAGAAGACGCCGAGCGCTTCGCCGATCGCATGGAGGAGGAGGTCGAGCGTCTCGCCCCCGGCTTCCGCTCGCTGATCGTCGAGCGCCACCTGCAGTCCCCGCTCACCCTCGAGGCCAACAACCGCAACCTCGTCGGCGGCGCCATCAACGGCGGCACCGCCCAGCTTTATCAGCAGGCAATCTTCCGTCCCCTCCCGGGCCTCGGCCGGCCGACGACCCCGGTCCGCGGCCTCTACCTGGCCTCCTCCTCCGCCCATCCCGGGGGCGGCCTGCACGGCGGGCCGGGTGGCAACGCGGCGACGACGGTGCTGCGGCAGCAGCGTCTGCGACTGATCTGAGCGACGTCGGATGTTTGCTGCGCTACTCTCGAGAAAGACGCAGCGGACAGGCGCCGAATCGTCTTGAAATAGCGAGACAAGTGACTCCGATCAGCGACGGTCGGGCTCGCGGGGCTCCATCAAAGCAAGTCGATCCGGGAGGTGCCCTTGTCTGCGCTGCAATGTCCAAACCTTGGTCTCTTCGCTGAGGCGAAGGAGCGAAATGCGCGCCCTTAGGATCAGCGAGCGAGAAGTCGACGCGGAATGCCGCGAGGTTCGCCTGGAGGGCGAGCTCGACCTCTCCGTCGCCGACCGATTCCAGGAGCGGCTCAATGCTGCCGTGATCGACGATGTCGAAGTCCTGGTCTGCTTGGACAAGTGCGATTTCATCGACTCGACCGGGATCGCCGTGATCGTCTGGGCCTACAAGCTGCTGGCGGACAAAGGCCGGCGCCTGGTCATTTGCCATCCCTCGGCCGAGGTAAGCGCATCCTTGCCCTGACCGGCCTAACCAATGAGGGCATCGTCTTCGACAGCACCGAGGCGGCATTGGCTG
>DASYLY010000074.1:0-30138 GCA_036009365.1 Solirubrobacterales bacterium | reverse complement strand
GCGCTGCTCGATCTCGGCCGAGATCGGGTACTCGGCGTGGTCGATGAAGTTGCGGTAGAGGTTCTCGGCGATGATCCGCTGCGCCTCTGGCTCCATCCAGGTGGTGACGAAGGTCGCCAGGTTGCGCTGCGGGTCTCCCTCCAGGGCGAGTTCCTCGTCGACCAGCCGCATCGCGTCCAGGGCAGACATGCCGCCGGCCGGAAAGTCACCGGCGGGGGCGTCCTCGGTGAGGAAGCGATTTCCGAAGAGCATTGCGGCGTCCTCGCTGTTGGGGGGGTTGTTCATGGGCTCACTCGATCCGGTCGGGAGGTTTGGGCTCGGAGTCAGCGTAGTCGCCGCCTATCGCCCAGGCCTCGCGGGTTTCATCGGTTGATATAGCTTGCTAAGTAATCAAATTCATTTTTAATCAACAGCGAGGATCTCGATGACGAACCCGACGGAAGTAGGACAGGTACTCAAGAGCGACGGTGTTTCGGAACGCGACGCCTGCCGGCTCTCGCAGGTCAGCTATACCGACGCCCGCAACGAGCAGACTCGCTGGCAGATGCTGGTCTTCGTGATGGGCTGCGCATTCGGCCTGTGCCTGATCGCGGCGATCGTGCTCTTCGCGATCAGCGGCGACGCTCGCGGCGGCAAGGTCGCCGCTCTGGTCGGCGCTGTCGCCAGCGGCTTGGCGATGGCCTGGATCGCCAAACAGCGCAACGATGCGAGCAAAGAGAAGGAAAAGGCGCTCGGTCTCGTCAAGAAGTACTGCAGCGACCCCACGAAGACGCTCAGCGAGCTGGACGAGGGTGCGAAACCCGCTGACCTCGTCGTGCCGATGTAAGAATCACCTGATGAAGATGCGCGCCGCGGTGCTGGAGGAGTTCGGGGAGCCGCTTGCGGTGCAGGAGGTGGAGCTGGCCGAGCCGCGGGCGGGGGAGGTGCTGGTTCGGCTCGTCGCCTGCGGCGTCTGCCACACCGATCTCTACACCGCCTCCGGAGCCGACCCCTCCGGCTACGCGCCTGCGGTGCTCGGCCACGAGGGCGCCGGGATCGTCGAGCGGGTTGGCGCCGACATCACCTCGCTGCGCCCGGGCGACCACGTCGTCACCCTCTTCTCGCCCCAATGCGGCGAGTGCGTCCACTGCGTCGACCCGCGGACCAACCTCTGCCTGGCGATCCGCGAGCAGCAGAATCAGGGCTTCCTCCCCGACGGCACGACCCGGATCTCGCGCGGCGGCGGCGGCGTCCGCCACTTCATGGGCTGCTCGACCTTCGCCGAGTACACGGTGATGCCGGAGATCGCCCTGGCGAAAATCGATCCCGAGGCGCCGTTCGAGCATGCCTGCCTCTTCGCCTGCGGTCTCTCGACCGGCCTCGGGGCGGCGATCAACACCGCCGCGGTAACGCCCGGCAGCACCTGCGTCGTCTTCGGCGCGGGGATGGTCGGGCTGGGAGCGGTCGCCGGCTGCCGGCTGCAGGGCGCCGAGCGGATCGTCTGCGTCGACCTCTCCCCGGAGCGGCTGCAGCTTGCTCGCGGCCAGGGCGCGACCGACATCCTCGAGGGCGGCCCCGGCGCCGTCGAGCAGATCCTCGAGATGACCGGCGGCTTCGGCGCCGATTACACCTTCGAGGCGACGGGCAACGTCGCCGTGATGCGCCAAGCGGTCGAAGCCGCGCGGATGGCCTGGGGCCTCTGCACCGTCGCCGGCGTGGCCGGCAAGGGGGAGACCCTCGACGTCGTTCCCCGCTTCCTGATCACCGGCCGCCGCATCGCCGGCTCCTCATTCGGTGGCGTCAAGGGGCGCGACCAGGTCCCGATCCTGATCGAGCGCTGCCTCGCCGGCGAGATCGACGTCGAGCCCTTCATCTCCCACCGCCTCAGCCTCGACGAAGTCAACCGCGGCTTCGAGCTGATGGAGGCCCAGGACGGCATCCGCAGCGTCATCGCATTCGGCTGATCGCCTCACGCAACAAGTCGCTAGCGGCGTAGCCGATGTTCCTGCCGCGGCCCCGCTGGACGACCAGTCCGGCGTCGAGCAGGCGGCGGAAGTCGGCGCTCGCGGTGGCCGGTGAGATGCCGGCCTCGGCTCCGTACTTGCCGCGCTCGGTGCCTCCGAGGAGGCTCTGCTCCATGGCGATCGCCAGGCGATCCGGCCACCTTCGGTCTTCGACCAGCGCTTCGAGGTGATGCCAGCGAGTGGCGGCCTGCTCGATCTGTGCCAGTCGCTGTCGCGCCTGCACGAGGTGCGCCTTGACGCAGAAGGCGACCCAGCTGGACGCGTCTCGCTCGGGTTGGTAGCTGCCACCCTGCACCTCGCGCAGCGCCGCGTAGTACTCCTGGGTGCGGGCACCGAGGTACTCCTCGATCGAGAAGAACTCCGGCGAAGCGAGTCCCTCGCGGGCGAGGACGAGGGACTGGATGATTCGCGAGATCCGCCCGTTGCCGTCGCGGAAGGGGTGGACCGAGGTGATGTGGAGATGCGCCATCGCTGCCCTTGCGACGACGTCGACCTCGAGGTCTCCGTCGGCCAGCCAGTCCACCACCTCGCCCATCAGCTTGGTCACTTGCTCGCCCTCGGGCCCTCTGTACTCCAGCGAGCCGTCCGTGGCGGTGACGCCGATCTCGTCCCTTCGCCATAGGCCGGGGCCCTTGTCTCGCTGAAAGTGGCAAGCATCGAAGTGGAGGTCGAGAATCACCCGATCGGTCCAGCGGAAGGATGGATCGACGGCCAACGCGCCGACGTGATCCATCGCCCGCGCGTAGCAGGCCACCGCCTGCCGGTCGTCCCCCTCCTGCTCGGCGGCGGTCTCGCGGCCACTGGTCAGCGCCACCGCTTCCTCCGCCGTGACGCTGAAGCCCTCGATCGAGGTCGAACCTCCGATCGAGCTGGCGCGCACCTGTCGCCGCAGCGAGCCCATCCAGCGGCTCCTGGTCTTGGTCTCGTCCCCGAGGGCAGCGCGCAGCCCTGCCAGCTCGTCGAGCTGTCGCTGCAGGGGGGGAGAGATGGTTGGGGTGCGGAATATCATTCCTAGAAGGTTAGACGATTAAACGACTAATCGTCTAAAGCGGTTCAAAGCTAGGCCGACAGCCCGCCGCCCGTCTGCCTATACTGCGCCGCGACCGAACTGCCTAATCCCTTGGCCACGGAGCCGGGGGAGTGGGGGACCCAAGGGGAGATCCATCTCCCGGGGGCGAATCGGACCGATGGGTCCGTAGCGCAGCTCTTTCAGCGCGAGCCCGACAGCTAACCCCGCCGGCTCGAGAAAGAGGGGGATGTGCCTTGGTCGGATCTATAGAGGGAAGCCGCCGCAGGATCGGCGCTTTCGCAGTCATCCTGGTTCTGGCGGTACTGGCGACTGGCGCCTCCGTATCGGCCGCTGTTCCCTCCCAGGGGGGAGTCAGCTCCGCCCCCAAAGGCCCCTCGGTGTTCTCCCCCGGGGCGCGGCAGGTCTACCCGATCCGCGGGGCCCACGAGTACTGGCAGGGATTCGGAGGCCCCGGCGGTCACGAAGGTGTCGACATCGGCGCCCGCTGTGGGACGCCGCTGGTCGCCTCCCAGGCGGGCAAGGTGCGGTTCGCGAAATACCACCCGCGCGCCGGTAACTACGTCGTCATCGACCTCGATGGCTCCAACCTCGACTTGGCCTACATGCACCTGACCGATCCCGCCATCGTCCCCGCCGGCCAGAGCGTCCTCGCCGGCCAGGCGCTCGGCACCGTTGGCGACAGCGGCAACGCCTCCGGCTGCCACCTGCACTTCGAGGTCTGGGAAGGCGCCTGGTACGGCGGCGGCTCGCCGATCGACCCGATGCCGTTCCTTGCCGCCTGGGACAAGTCGCCCAAGCGCACCGCTCAGCGGTCTCCCAGCTCTTAAGCGACAGCAAGAAGTAGAACCGACCTCTCGTGGGCAACTCGAGAGGTCGGTAGCTGCGTGGCGCTATACTGAACTGGATGGTTCAGTATCGATCAATAGATCGAACCCTCGCCGCGCTTGCGGATCCGACCCGCCGGGGCATCCTCGAGCGGCTCGGCCGCCAGGGCGAAGCCAGCGTCAGCGAGCTGGCCGGGCCGGCCGAGATGTCCCTGACCGGGATGAAGAAGCACCTGCGGGTGCTCGAGGAGGCCGGGCTGGTCAGCTCCGAGAAGGTGGGGAGGACGCGGCGCTGCAGCCTCGGGCCGAAGCGGCTCGACGACCTGCAGGCGTGGATCGACTCCTACCGGGCATTGGTGGAGGAGAGGTTCGATCGGCTCGAGGAGCTGCTCGAGCGAACGAAAGGAGATTCACAATGAGCGAGCAAGTGGCTGGACAGAAGGCGCTGGTGACCACGCCGGCCGAGCAGGAGATCCACATCGAGCGGGTCTTCGACGCGCCGCGGGAGCGGGTCTTCGCGGTCTATGTCGATCCGGACTTGATCCCGCAGTGGTGGGGCCCGCGGGACACGACCACCGTGGTCGAGGAGATGGAGCCGAAGACGGGTGGGGCCTGGCGCTTCGCGACGGAGACCGCGGACGGCAGCAAGATCATCTTCCGTGGCTACTACCGCGAGGTGACGCCGCCGGAGCGGATCGTGCAGACGTTCGAATGGGACGGGATGCCGGGCTACGTCTCCGTCGAGACCGCGACCTTCGAGGATCTCGGCGACGGTCGCACCAGGATCGTCTCGACCTCGCTCTTCCACACCACCGAGGAGCGCGACGGGATGATCGAGTCCGGCATGGAGCGCGGCCTCAACGAAACCTACGACCGCCTCGACGAAGTCCTGGCCGCCTGACTCGTGATCGGCGCTCAGCCCCTCAGGTCGGTGCCGGGGCGAGGCGCTCGTGGACGAAGCGGACCACGGCGGCGCCCTCGCCAACCGCGGTTGCGCAGCGCTTGATCGAGCCGGCGCGGACGTCGCCGGCGGCATAGACCCCGGCGACGCTGGTCTCCAGCAGGCCTTTCGCACCCGCCTCGGCGCCGGTGAGGACGAAGCCCTTGCGGTCGCGGGCGACGACGTCGCCGAGCCACTCGGTGCAGGGAGTGGCGCCGAGGAAGAGGAAGAGGAAGGAGAGCGGCAGGCGCTCGCCATCGCTCAGCGTCACCGCCTCGAGCCGGCCCTCCTCACCGTGCAGGGCGCTGATTTCGCTGCGGTCGCGGACCGCCACCCCGTAGCGATCGAGCTCCTCGATCAGGTAGTGGGACATCGTCTCGCCGAGGTCGGCGCGGCGGTGCAGGAGGGTGACGAGGGCGCCGCCGCGGGCCAGCCAGATCGCCGCCTGCGCTGCCGAGTTCCCACCGCCGACGACGCCGACCCGCTGGCCGCCGCAGAGCTGTCCCTCGGGCGGGCCCGCCGCGTAGAAGACGCTCAGCCCCTCGTAGCGGTCGAGGTCCGCCACCGGCAGCCGCCGGTACTCGGCCCCGGTGGCCAGCAGTACCGCCCGTGCCGCGACCTCGATCCCGTCGTCGAGCTTGATCAGGTGGCGCTCGTCGCCGGGCTCGAGCGCCTCGGCGCGATACGGGGTCGCCGTGCGGGCGTTGAACTTGCGCGCCTGGGTGACGGCGCGGCTGGTCAGTTCGGTGCCGCTGATCCCGGCAGGGAAGCCGAGGTAGTTCTCGATCCGGCGCGAGGTGCCCGCCTGGCCGCCGAGCCCGGCGCCCTCGATCAGCAGCGTGTCGAGGCCCTCGGAGGCGCCGTAGACCGCGGCGCCGAGCCCGGCCGGCCCGCCGCCGACGATCAGCAGGTCGACCTCCTCGCGCTTGGCCAGCTCGAGTCCGATGCCAAGCGCCCGCGAGAGCTCGCCGTTGCTCGGCCGCTTCAGCTCGGTTCCACCGGGCAGCCGCACCAGCGGCATCTCCTCGGCGTCGAGCCGCGCCACCGAGCCGGTCGCATCCTCGTAGCTCTCGGGGTCGATCCAGGAGTGGGGGAGTTTCAGCCGTTTGGCGAAGTCGAGCAGGCGCCTGGTCTCACCCGAGTCGCGCGGGCCGACGATCTCGACGCCGATGCCCTGACGCTGCTGCAGCAGCTCGCGGCGCTGGACGAAGGCGGAGAGCAGTAGGTCGGAGAGGGCCCCGTCCTCGAACAGCAGCCGCTTCAGGACCTCGCGCTCGACGGCGATGTAGCGCATTGGCTTGGTGGCGACGGCGGTGAGGAAGACCGTTTGCCCGGAGAGCAGGTTCATCTCGCCGAGGAAGCCGGCGGCACCGTGTCGGACGATCTCGCCGCCCTCGGCGTCGAGCACTGCCGCCTCGCCCTCGAGGATCGCGATGAACGGGTAGCTCTCGTCGCCGATCTCGAACAGCGTCTCGCCGGCCGCCGCCGTCCCTTCCTCGCCGTGCCGCGCCAGCATCTCCAGCTGCGAGGTCGAGAGCACGCGACTGACGGGACCGTTGGTCACGGTCGAAGGCTACCCGCCGGGTCAGGAGCGGTCGGTTCGCCCGTAGCGATCCTGCAGCCGCACGACGTCGTCGAGCTGGGGGGTGGAGACCTCGATCACGGTCGAGTCCTCGATCGCCTCGATTGTGTGGACCGTGCCCGGCCCGCCCCGCCAGGAGTCGCCCGGCAGTACGGTGCGCTCGGTCAGCTCGTCTTCGCTCGGACCCTGCGACAGGCGCAGCCGGCCGGACAGTAGGTAGGAGGTCTCGTCCTTCTCGCGGTGCAGCTGCAGGGAGAGCTGGTGACCGGCTTCGACGAAGAGGAGCTTGCCGGCGTAGTCGTCGGTTTGGGCCCACCAGATCTCGTGGCCCCAGGGCTTTTCGACGCGTCGCTGCTCGCCCTGCGGGGCGATCTCCTGGAGGTCGTGCGGGGCCATCCGGAGCCAAGGTAGCAGCGGCGCCAGGATCGTCACCCGCGAAGGTTTCACCCGGCGCTCCCTGAGTGCGGCCTCTACCTGGCCCGGTCGTAGGCGCAGTCGGCAAGGGCCGTTAGCGCCCCGATGCGGATGTTGAGGGCGGTGGTCAATTTGAGCAGAGTTGTGTAGCTGGGATTGCGGGTGCCACGCTCGATGCCGCCCAGGTGGGTGATGTGAAGGCCGGCGGCGTCGGCCAGGTCTTCCTGGCTCAGACCCGCCTTCCTGCGCATCTGCTCGACGGCCTCGCCAAGGGCCGCTAATTCGGCGGAGCGGGGCTTGACTCTGCGCTGCGGGGGCATCGACCCCGCAGCCTTTCCCAGCTACCCGCGAAATGTTAGAGCGCAAAAGACCTAATCGGGATCCGACTGGCGGGTTCGCTCGAGCACGACGGCCACCCAGCTGCCATCGCCGTTGGCGGCGGTGGAGCGGTAGAACTTCTCGGAGGCGCCCCGCACCTTGCGCTGGTGGACCAGCTCCAGCACCTCGAGATCGGCGAGGACCTTGACGTGGTAGGCGACGTTGCCGAGGCGCAGCTCCTTCTGGCGTGCGATCTCGGTTGCGCTGGCGATTTCGGTCTCGCCGAGGATGCGGAGAATGTGGCGCCGCAGGGGATGGTTTAGCGCCGCGATCCACCGGGCGGCGTCCGGATTCATTTTCCTGCTCACTCGAAGCACCTTAAGGCATATATGCCCTAACAGTCTGGTACGTAAAGCGCGAGGCTCCGCGGCACGATGCCGCCGCCCCGCAAAGTCCCGCCTCTCTCGGCCGAACACAAGGCCCTGGGCGACGTGCTTTTGAAGCTGCGCAGGCGGGCGGACCTGACCCAGGAGCAGCTGGCCGAGCTGGCCGAGACGGACCTGAAGCAGGTCGGCTGCATCGAGCGCGGCACCCGCAACCCCAGCTACTCGACCCTGGTGCGACTGGCGGTTGCGCTGGGGACTAGGGTCGGCACGATCACCGTCAAGGCGGACCGGCTATTCGACAGCCGCAAGCGCCGGCTGGCGCGGGATTGAGAAGCGGCGCGCGGGGTACGTGGCGGGCACCGCAACCGCGACGCGAAGGAGTGAGGAGCGCGATGGAGACCAGTCACAGCAAGGGCATCTTCGACAGCGCCCATCTCGATGAACGCAACCGGGTGATCGAGCTGCTGACGAAGGCCTACTGGATGGAGATCGAGACGGTGATGAGCTATCTCGCCGCCTCGGTGAACCTCGACGGCGTCCGTGCCCAGGAGATCAAGGAGTCGCTCGAGGGGGACATCGAAGAGGAGCTCGGTCATGCCCGCCAGTTCGCCGCCCGGATCAAGGAGCTGTACGGCGTGGTCCCGGGCTCGGAAGGCTTCGTCGCCGAACAGCCTTTCCTGCAGCCGCCCGACGAGCAGACGGACATAGTCCACGTGATCCGCGGCGTGATCAAGGCCGAGACCGGCGCGATCGAGCACTACACGCAGCTCGTCGAGGAGACCGATCAGGTCGACCCGGTCACCCAGGACATGGTGATCGCGATCCTTCGCGACGAGCAGGGCCATCGCCGCCTCTTCGAGGGCTTTCTGCGCGAGTACGAGATCGAAGGGCTCGTCTGAGCGCTTCGCTACTCGTCGCGCGGGGTGACGCGGAAGATCGAGACGACCTCGGCCTGGTGGGCCTCGGGATGGGCGACGTAGGCGCTGGGACCGCCGCCGAACCAGCCGGCTGCCTCGTTGTCACCGACGAAGATCCCGGGGTGGCGCCGGCCGTCGCCGTCCTCGACCCAGACCTTGTCGCCCTCCTTGAAGCCGTGCTCGATGACCTCGCCGCTCACGTCTGCCCTTAGCCGCGCAGCTGCGCGCAGGCCTCATCACGGCTGTCGAAGATCGGCAGCGAGGACTCCAGGCCTGAGACCTCGAGCAGCCTCCGGACTTGTTCACCGAGGCCGCAGAGAGCGAAATGCCCGGCGCCGTTCGTCTCGGAGTCGCCGTCCAGACGCTGCCAAGCCCTGACGATCAGCGCGATTCCCGTGGAGTCGATGAATTCGCAGCTCGAGAGGTCGATAACGACCGCGGCGTCGCCGCTGGCGAGGGCGGCGTCCAGCGGTTTCTCGAGTCGCGGCGCGGTGCTGAGATCGAGCTCGCCGCTGACGGTGAGCAGGCGAACTCCCTCCAGCTCCTCGTCGCCGACCTGGAATGGGTTCGGGTTCGGGCTCGGTATGGCGTTCTCTCGCGTCGTCATCTCTCGCGTCGTCCTGGAAGGCAATCTCGGGAAACCCCTTGCGATGCTATCGCAGGGAGCGTTACTCTCTTTTAAGTAAAGACCGTCAATCGGGTCGAGGGAGGAAGATGGCAGAGATCGAGATTTCCGTTCTCGTTGCGCTCGTCGCGGGGCTCTGCTGCCTGCTGCTGCTGTCTCTGCTGCGGACCCGACGCGTGACTAGGCGTTTTCGCGCCCTCGAGGCCGTTGCCACCGCCTCCGATGCCGGCTCCTCGGTGGAGGAGACGCTGGCCTCGATCAGCCGGGTGCTGGTTCCCGAGATCGCCGATTTCTGCATGCTTGACGTGATCGCCGACGGCGAGGTGCGCCGTGCCGCCGTCCGTGTCGCCGACGGCGCCCCGGCTGGCACGGAACGTGGCCTGGTCGAGCGCCGGCCGTCGCTGCCGCACGGCATGGTCGCCGCCGACGAGCCGGGATTGGTCGAGCCGCGCTTCCTCGAGCGGATCACGGAGGCGGATCTGCAGACCCTCTCCCACGGCGAGGAGGACCTCGCCTTTCTGCGCCGGCTCGGCCTCCGCTCCGCGATCACGATCGCCCTGCGCGCCCGCGGCCGGGTGACCGGCGCGCTCACCCTCGGCGTCGCCTGGTCGGGACGGCGCTACCACCCCGAGGACGCCCGCTTCGCCCGTGTCCTCGCCGGCCGCGTCGCCCTGGCGCTTGACAACGCTGGCCTCTTCACCGACCTTGGTCGTTCCGAGCGGGCGCGAGCCGAGATCGCCGAGACCTTGCAGCGCGGCCTGCTGCCGCCGCCGCTGCCGCACATCCCGGGCTGGTCGGCGGCGGCGATGTACCGGCCGGCGGGGGCCGAGAACGAAGTCGGCGGGGACTTCTACGACGCCTTCCCGGTCGCCGGTGGCTGGATGGTGGTGGTCGGCGACGTCACCGGGCGCGGCGCCCGTGCCGCCTCGATTACCGCCCAGGCTCGCTACACCCTGCGCACCGCCGCCGTTCTCACCGGCGACCCCCTGGTGGCGCTGGCAACCCTCAACCGCGCCCTCCTGGCCCGGCAGGACTCGGCCCTCTGCAGCGTCGCAGCGCTCTCGCTGTCGGAGGAGCCGCTGCAACCGGTGCGTCTTGCCGTGGCGGGGCACCCCCCGCCGCTGTTGGTCGACGGTGAGGCAGTGACCGAGACGGGAGGCTCGGGACCGCTGCTTGGTGCCTTCGCCGATGCCCGGTGGACGCTGGAGCGGGTCCCGGTCGAGCCGGGGCAGCAGCTGGTCGTGATTACCGACGGCATCACCGAGGCTGCCGGTGCCGACGGTCGTTTCGGCGAGCAGCGCTTACACGCCGAGCTGGCGGGGGCGACCAGTCCGGTGTTGACGGTGCAGCGCCTAGAGGGGGTCCTACACGCCTTCACCGAGGGTGTGCTCGACGACGACGCCGCGATCTTGGCGATCGCCCGTACGCCAGGCAGCACGGGCGAAGAGGCCGGGATCTCGCTGGAGTCGCTGCGACCACTGGCGGCGGCCTAACTTGGAGCGGCGATGACCGAGTCAGACCGCATCCTCGTCGAGCGCCTCTTCGACGCTTTCAACCGCCGTGACGAGGTGACGATCGCCGAGCTCTGCGACGAGCGGATGGAGTTTCTCCCCGTCACCGCCACGGCGGCGGGCCGCAAAGCCCCCTATGTCGGCCCCGAGGGTTTGCGCCAGTATCTTGGCGACATCGCCCGGATCTGGGAAGAGCTGCTGATCCTGCCGAAGCAGGTCGAGGGAGATGGCAGCAGGCTGCTGGTGCGCGGTCGCGTCTACCTGCGCAGCCGCAAGCTCGGTATCCGCGACATGCCGGCAGCCTGGATCTGGGAGCTAGAAGGGGGTCGCTTCATCCGCGGCGAGGTCTTTGCCGATCCCGAGCAGGCGGCCTCGAGCTTCGCCGCTGCGTCCACTTAAAGGGTGCTTGGAGCGTTGGACCGGACGGCTGCGGAGTTTCGCTCGGTCAGGCGCGGGTACCCGGTGCATTCGACGGGGCTAGGTACCCTCGTGCCTGAGATGGAGACGCGGCAAGAATGAGCAACGATCGATCGGGACTTTTAATCACGCTCCCGGCTAGGCCGGAGAATGTGGCGGTGGTTCGCCATGCAGTCGCCGGCCTCGCCCAGCGACTGGGGATGGCCGAGCCGGGGATCGGCGATCTGAAGACCGTGGTCACCGAGGCTTGTATGAACGTGGTCGTCCACGCCTACCCCGGCGAGGAACCGGGTCCGCTTCAGGTCGAGGCGGTTCCGGATGACGGTGGCCTGACGGTTTCGGTGCGCGATTTCGGAGGAGGCATTCGTCCCAACCCAGCTGCCGACAACGGCGACGAGCGACAGAGCCTGAAGATTGGCTTGACCCTGATCGCCGCCCTCTCCGGCAGTTTCGCTATCTCCGGCGGGATCGGCCATGGCACCGAAGTGACGATGCGTTTGGCGCTTGACTCTGCTGAAAACGATGAGGACGCTCCTGCCGTGACTCGCGAGATCCCCGAGACTCCGACCGAGGCGGCGGAGTTGAGCATTGTCGGGCAGGAGCTGATCGCGCCGATCCTGGAACGGGTGATCGGCGCCCTTGCCGCTCGTCACCAGATCAGCATTGATCGCCTCAACGACGCACTGCTGATCGCCGACGCAGTCTCCGATCAGGCGGTGCAGGTCTTCGAGGACGGGCGAGCCCGGTTTGCCGTTGCCGACGGCGATGGCGGTCTCGACCTTCGCGTCGGCCCGCTGCCCGCCGGGGCCGGGGAGAAGTTGCGCCAGAGCCTGAAGCTGCCCGATGGGGGGGGCTCACTGGAAACGCTCGCCGACGAGGTTGTCGTCGAAGCCAGCGATGCAGGCGAGTACCTGACGGTTCGCTTCCACTCGCTGGTCGCCTGAATCACCGCTCGGCCTTGCCGTCGGCTTCTTCCTCGATCTGAGCACGGATCCGCTGCAGGGCCTGGCGCAGGATGCGGGAGACGTGCATCTGCGAAAAACCGATCCGCTCGGCGATCTGGGACTGGGTCATATCCTCGATGAAGCGCATGCGCAGGACCAGCCGCTCGCGCTCCTCGAGGCCTGGCAGAGCCGAGTCCAGCGCCGCTTTGCCCTCGACGAGCTCGTAACTCCTGTCCTCGTTGCCGATCCACTCGGCGCTCGGCGCCTCATCGGGGTCGTCGAGACCGGTAGGGCGGTCGAGCGAGAGTGGACGGCGGTTATGGCTCGCCTCGAGCGCTTCCAGCACATCGGTCTGGGCAAGGCCAAGACGCTCGGCGAGCTCGGCGACCGAGGGTGAGCGCTGCAGGCGCGTGGTCAGCTCGTCGATTGCTTTCTCGACTTCGGCCATCCGGTCGTGCAGGCCACGGGGAACCCGCACCGTCCAGACCCGGTCACGGAAGTGTCGTTTGAGCTCACCGAGGATGGTCGGGGAGGCGAAGGCGGTGAAGGGCACGCCTCGTTCCGGGTCGTAGCGGTCGATTGCGTTGACGAGGCCGAGGTCGGCCACCTGCAGCAGATCCTCGAAGGACTCGCTGGCGCCGCGATAGCGCTGCGTGAGGCTGTTCGCGAACGGCAGATAGCGGCGGATCAGCTCTTCGCGAACCGCGGGCTCCCGGCGGGCGACAAGGCGCGCCCAGAGCCACTCCTCACTCGCGAATCGAAGTTGTGGGTCCGATCGGGGTCTCCTCGCTGCGGTTGCCTAGCGCCGGTACCCCAGGCTCGGCAACGCCAAACTGGTCGCCCAGGGATTGCGTCGGCGCCCAGCGGGTAGTGCCGATTTATGTCATCGATCAAAAGCAAGTTAGCTCGCAAGGCCGTCAAGTCGACGGCGAAGCACACCGCTCACGGCACCGCTTCGAAGTTGAGGCAAAGTCCCACTCGCAGCGCAACGCTCCTAGGCGTTGGCTGCGCTGTCGGGGGAGTCGTGGGCTGGCTGATCGGCCGCACGGCAACGGCCTCGCCAGCATGAGCGCCGTGGATCGCGAGCGCGAGGAGGGGTGGGTCGAGGAAGAGGCCGATGCCGCTGCCGCCGAAGCGGCCAGGGTTGGTGGTCCGGCCCCTCCGTCGCAGAGCGAGGACCCCGCCCAGCGCCCATTGGAAGAGGCCGGCCAGGGCGAGGCCGAGGGCTTCGAGTTAGCCGAGAAAGATTTGAAGGAGATCGCCGAACACGGCGATGAACACCGCTTCCCTGACAGTGTCGTGCCGCCACCCGAGGAGCCACAAGGGGCGGAGTACGGCGAGGCCGACGAAGAGAATCATCAGGACTCATGAGCCCTCCTCGCTTGCTGGCCATCATCACTGACGCCCTCGAGGGGGACGAGCCCATCGAGGAGATCCGTCGCCGCGGCAACGGGAATGAGACCCAGGTCCGATTGGTCGCGCCCGCGGTCGAGGCTGGCCCGGTGCGCCACCTGCTCGGCGATATTGACGAGGCGAAGCGGCAGGCCGAGGGCCGCCTGCGGACGTCTCTCGCCGAGCTCGAGCGGCATGGCATCGGTGCTGACGGATCGATCGGAGATCCCGACCCCGTGCAGGCGGCCCGCGATGCTCTGCGCGAAGCACCCGCCGACGAGGTGCTGATCTTCGAGCGATCCGGCGAGGATCGCTGGTTCGAGGGTGATCTTTTCGAGCGCGCCCAGGAGCAGCTGGAGCCCCCTCTGCACCTGGTCGTTCTCGGCGCCGAAGGCGATGGTGTCGACGGGCGTATCGTCGGCACCGAGGATGCCGGGCGTGGCATCGTCGCCGAGGACCGCGATGGGGTGTTGCTGTCCGACAACCTTCCCCGGTTTCATGGACGCGATCTGGCCGGGATCCTGATCGGGATCGTCGGCACGATCGTTGTCGCGGTGTTGGCCGCCGTTGCCGCCGCGGACTCCGGAACGGAGACCGGCTGGGAGGGGGCGGCGATTCTGATCGCGATCGGGCTGGCGTTGATCAACCTCGCCCACGTGGTCGGGTTGACGCTGTTTCAGAGCGTTCACTACCGCAGTGGCTGGGGCCGCCTTTTCGGAGATGTCGCCCTGGTCGCCACTCCGCTTGCGGTGCTCGTCAATCTGCTCATAGTGCTGTTCGCCTAGCGATACGAGCCGGCGCCTAGACTGGCGCCCCGTGACCGAGGTCGCTCCCTACGGCTCTTGGCGCTCGCCGATCTCGGCGCATGTGGTGGCCGAAGGGGGGCGGCGACTTGCCTCGCCGGTGCTCGCCGGCGGCGGGGCGATCTGGTGGGCGGAGGGGCGGCCGGCCGAAAGCGGGCGGGTGGTGCTGATGCGCCGCGATGTCGGCGGCGAGATCGAGGAGGTGACGCCGGAGGGCTTTTACGTGCGCACCCGCGTTCACGAGTACGGCGGCGGTGCCTGGCGCCTCGACGGCGACGAGGCAGTGATCTTCGTCAATTTCGAGGACCAGCGCCTCTATCGGCAGCGGCTGGGAGAGAGGCCGCTGGCGCTGACGTCGGAGCCGGAGCTGGCTGGGGAGCTGCGCTACGCCGATGCCCGCGTTGCTCCCGATGGGGAGATGCTGGTCTGCGTTCGCGAGGTCCACCGTGGTGACGCGGTCGACAACGAGATCGTCGCGATCCCACTTGACGGCTCCGGCGAGGCCACGGTGCTCGCCTGCGGCCGTGACTTCTACTCCTTCCCGCGGATCAGTCCGGACGGCCGCTGGCTCGCCTGGACCTGCTGGGACCATCCGAACATGCCCTGGGACGGGACCGAGCTGTGGCTGGCGCCGCTCGCCGATCCAGCGGCGGCGCGGCTCGTCGTCGGTGGCCGGTCGGAGTCGATCTTCCAGCCGGAGTGGAGCCCAGAGGGCGTCCTTCACTTCGCCTCCGACCGTGATGGCTGGTGGAACCTGCAGCGGCTCGAGGGCGACTCGGTCGAAGCGCTGACGGCCGAGCGGGCGGAGCTGGCCCACCCGCAGTGGCTCTTCGGCGGCGCCACCTTTGCCTTCCTCGATGGTGGCTCGATTGCCTGCGTCCGCTGCGACGGGGGAGAGGAACGGCTCGGCATTTTGCGGCCCGGTGCGGAGGCGGTCGAGGGCCTCCACCTTCCCTTCACCTCGTTCGGCTTCCCCGCCCTCAGTGCCCGCGGCTCCCGGGTCGCCTTCGCCGCCGCCGGCCCTGACCGCGAGACCGTCGTCGCCGTCTACGACGTCATCAGCGGCGAGACCGAGGTCGTCCGCAGCGCCAGCGAGATCGACGTCGACCCGGCCTACGTCTCGCTACCGCGGGCGATCGAGTTCCCGACCAGCGGCGGCGAGACCGCACACGCTTTCTTCTACCCGCCGGCCAACGGCGACTTCCGCGCCCCGGAAGACGAGTTGCCGCCGCTGATCGTGCAGAGCCACGGCGGCCCGACCTCGCATGCGACCCCGGCGCTCGACCGCGAGATCCTCTTCTGGACCAGCCGTGGCATCGGCGTCGTCGACGTCAACTACCGCGGCAGCAGCGGCTTCGGCCGCCCCTACCGCGAGGCGCTGAAGGGGACCTGGGGGATCGTCGACACCGACGACTGCATCGCCGCCGCCCGCTACCTGGCCGAGATCGGCGAGGCCGCCGGCGAGCGCCTGGCGATCCACGGCGGCAGCGCCGGCGGCTACTCGACTCTCTGCGCGCTCGTTTTCCACGACGAGTTCGCAACCGGGGCCAGCTATTACGGCGTCGCCGACGCCGAGACCCTCGCCGCCGACACCCACAAGTTCGAGTCGCGCTACCTCGACGGCCTAATCGGCCCCTATCCCGAGCAGGCCGAGCTCTACCGGCAGCGCTCGCCGATCAACTTCGTCGAGCAGCTGCAGGCGCCAGTGATCCTTTTCCAGGGCCTCGAGGATGAGGTCGTCCCGCCCAGCCAGGCAGAGACGATGGTCGCCGCTCTGCGCCAGAATGGCGTCCCTCACGCCTATCTCGCCTTCGAGGGCGAGCAGCACGGCTTCCGCCGCTCCGAGACCGAGATCCGCTGCCTCGAAGCCGAGCTCTACTTCTACGGCCGCATCCTCGGCTTCGAGCCCGGGGATGAGCTGGAGCCGGTCGAGATCGAGGGCGCTTGAGGCGATGGTCTACTGTCGTCCGGCGCAGTTTTCGCTGCGCCCAAACAACTGAGAGGCGGCCCATTGGGTCCTGTCGGATATGAGCTTTGTACTCCCGAAGGTGGCAAGGGCGGTGGCGTTCGCGCCACTCGTGGCTTCCAGATCGGCGAGACGGTGATGGTCGGGGTGCTCGAAGGCGAGGTGGCCCGTAACGACTCGCACGCAACCCAAGTGGGCCGCGACAAGTGGGCCCGGCACGGCGGTCTCGGCCCCACCGTCAACCACTCCTGCAGCCCCAACTGCGGCGTCGCGCTCAACGAGACGGGCGCCTGCGACTTCGTCGCCCGCCAGTCGATCTCCGCGGGCGAAGAGATCACCTTCGACTACGCGATGCGCAACTACACGATCGAGCACTTCCCGGACGGTTGCCTGTGCGGAGCGGACGTCTGCCGCGGCTCGGTGACCGGTTGGAAGGACCTGCCGGAGGAGCGCAAAGCCTCCTACGAGGGCCAGGTCGCGCCCTACCTGCTCGAGATCGATCTGGAGCGCTCCGCAGCACTCGTCTGAGGACGCCGACTACCAGGCGTCGATATAGCGACGGCCGCCGGCAGTCGCCGGCGGCTTCGCCGCGGCTAGCGTTGCAGCGACCAGCGAGCGGGTCTCGGCCGGGTCGATCACGTCGTCGATCTCGAACAGCGCCGCCGCGTTGAGCGCCTTCGCGTTCTCCTCAGCGGCGGCGGTCAGCTCGCGGACCCGGCGCTGCCTCTCGGCCTCGTCGTCGATCGCCTCCAGCTCCTTGCGCAGGGCCAGCTTCACCGCTCCTTCCAGGCCCATCGGACCGAGGTGGGCGGTCGGCCAGGCCACGGTAAGCAGCGGCTCGTGCAGGCTGCCGCCGCTCATCGCCTGGGCGCCGAGGCCGTAGCCGCGGCGCAGCACCACGGCGATCAGCGGCACCCGCAGCGCCGCGCCAGCCAGCAGCAGGCGCGAGGCGTGGCGGACCAGCCCGGTCGCCTCGGCATCGGGGCCGACCATGAATCCAGGGGTGTCGATGAGCGAGACCACCGGCAGTCCGAAGGCATCGCAGAGCTGCAGGAAACGGGCCGCCTTGTCGGCGGCGTCGCTGGTGATGACGCCCGCCATGTGGCGGCTGTCGTTGGCGACCATGCCGAGCGACCGCCCCTCGATCCGGGTCAGGGCCGTCACCATCTCCGGCGCGAAGCGCTGGCGCAGGAAGGTCACCGAGCCCTGGTCGGCGAGGGTCTCGACTATCGGGGTGGGGTCATAGGCGCGGCGTTGCCGTTCCGGCACGAGGTCGCGGAGCCGCTCTTGGTCGGGTTCAGGGCCCGGGGGAGTGCTGCCCTGGAAGTAGGAGAGCAGGCGCTTCGCCGCCGCCGTTGCCTCGGCCTCGTCGATGGCAATCACGTCGACGACGCCGTTGTCGGCCTGCATTGCGATCGGCCCGATCTCGTCGGGTTGGACTGCGCCCAGGCCGCCACCCTCGATCATCGCCGGCCCGCCCATCCCCAGCGAGACGTTCTCGGTGGCGACGATAAGGTCCGAGCAGCCGGCGATTACTGCGTTGCCGGCGAAGCAGCGACCGGCGACGACGGCGATCCGCGGCACCAGTCCCGAGAGCCCGGCCCAGAGCGCGAAGGCGCGGGTGTCGAGGGCGGAGACGACCGGGTAGTCGGTGTCGCCAGGCCGGCCGCCGCCGCCCTCGGCGAAGAAGACGGTCGGCAGGCGCATCCGCTCGATCAGCTCGAAGAGGCGGTCCTTCTTGCGATGGCCAAGGGCGCCCTGGGTGCCGGCAAGGACCGTGTAGTCATAGGAGAGCACCGCGCAGGCGGCGGCCTCGTCACCGAAGAGATCGCCGTTGATCCGGGCGGTGCCGCCGATCAGCCCGTCGGCCGGGGTTCGGGCGATCAGGTCCTCGATCTCTCGCCGACCGCGCTGGGCGGCGATCGCGAAGCGCCCGTACTCGACGAAGGAGCCGGGATCGACCAGGTCGGCGACGTTCTCACGGGCAGTGCGGCCGCCGCCGGTGTGGCGGCGCTCAACTGCCGCTGGACGTGCCTCGTCCTCGGTCAGGGCGCCCCGCCGCAGCAGCTCGACCAGCGCTTCGCGCTCCCCGTCTCCACCGCTTCCCTCGCGCTCGCTCACGCGCGGATGTTCCCAGACGGCGCACGGCCATTCCGGAGTTAGGCCCCACGGAAGTGGCTCCGGCACGTAGAGTCCTGGCCCGATGAGCACCCCTCCAGATGCAGGTGAGCCCGGCAGCCGCAGCACCGTTGCCGTTGTCACCGACAGCACCACCTACCTGCCCGAGGAGTTGATCGACCGCCACGGCGTCGAGCGCGTCAACCTCTACGTCGGCTGGGACGGCAATCACCTGCCCGAGCCGGAGTACGAGCTCGACGACTTCTATGCGCGCCTGCGCGACTCCGACAACCTTCCCTCGACCTCGCAGCCTTCAGTGGGGGACTTCCTCTCCTGCTACGAACCGCTGGTCGAAGCCGGCCGCGACGTCGTCTCCATCCACATCGCCGCCGGTCTCTCCGGGACCTGCGAGAGCGCCCGCGAGGCGGCCCGGGTCATCGCCGACAAAGGCCTTCCCGGGCGGGTCGAGGTCGTCGACGGCCAGACCGGCGCCGGCGGGCTCGGCACTCTCGTCCTCGCCGCGGCGGAGGCCGCCACACAGGGCCTCTCCCGAGACGAGGTGGTCGACGCGGTCCAGCGGACCCGCAAGAGCCTGGAAATGTGGTTCTGCCTTGACACCCTCGAGTACTTGCGCCGCGGCGGCCGCATCGGCGCCGCCCAGGCTCTGGTCGGCTCGGCGCTGAAGATCAAGCCGATCCTCACCTTCGGTACCGAGATCGCCCCGGTCGGCCGCGTCCGCACCCGCCAGCGGGCGATGGAGCGGATGTCTGCCTACCTCGACGAGTTGCACGAGCGTGGCGCCAACGACTGGTTCATCCAGCATGCCCAGTCCGCCGAGGACGCCGCGACCCTGGTCGCCAAAGGCAAGGACTTGTTCGGAACCGACCCACTGTTCTGTACCCAGGTCGGCCCTGTTCTCGGCGCCCACCTCGGCTCCGGCGTGCTGGTCGGCGGCATTGGCTGCGGCAACACCGGCTAACACGCCGTTACGCGGTGCCCGATATATGGTCAGGGCATGTTTAAAAGTAAGACGAAGTATCGGCAACACGTCAAAGAAGGCCTGACCAGAGCCTTCGGAGAGGCAGAAGAGCTCTCCTTCGACGCCACGAGGGAGAAGCTGATCGTATTCTCCGACCTGCACAAGGGCAGCAGGGACGGCGCCGACGATTTCCGGATCTGCGAGCGTGCCTACCACGCCGCTCTCGGCTACTACCTCGAGCAGGGACATACCCTCTACGCGCTTGGCGACGTGGAGGAGCTGTGGGAGTGCAATCCGGAGGAAGTGCTCGAGGCCTATCCCGACTCGCTCAAGCTCGAAGCGGAGTTCCACAAATGCGGTCGCTACCGGCGTTTCTGGGGGAACCACGACGACATCTGGGGCCGCCCTGATCAGGTCGTCAAGCACCTCAGCTACTTCTATGGCGATGACCTGAAAGTCCAGGAAGCGATCAGGCTGAATGTGACGGCCGGCCCTACCACCGGCACGCTGTTCTTCGTCCACGGCCACCAGGGAACGCTGTTCAGCGACCGGCATCGCACGATCGGCCGCTTCTTCGTCCACAACTTCTGGCGGCGGATCCAGCGGCTCACGAAGCGATCGCTGAACACGCCCGCGAAGGATTCTGAGCTGCGCGGCACCCATGACACTGCGATGTACGAATGGGCGCAGGGCCATGGCGACAATCCGGTCCTGATCGCCGGACACACCCACCACCCGGTCTTCTGGAACGACTGGCAGAGCAAGCTGGTGGCGGAAAAGCAGGCCTTGGATGAGCTGCGAAGCGCCTCGCCGCCGCCGTCCCCCCAGGAGCTGGCCGAGGCCAGGGCTGCCTATGAGCACAAGCGGACTCTCTTGCGCTGGTCCGGCCCGCCACCGCGAGCCCTCGACTCGCCCTGTTACTTCAACACCGGCTGCTGCGCGTTCGGCGACGGCGACGTGACCGGAATCGAGATCGCCGACGGCGAGATCCGCCTGGTGCGTTGGCTCGACGACTCCGGCCAACCCCGGCCACAGATCCTCGCTCAGGCGCCGCTCGACACAGTCTTGAAAAAAGTGGCGAGCCCCGTCGCTGCCGGTTAATCGCGGCTGGCCGCCGACGCCACTGGCCGCCGCAGTGCCGCGAGGATCTCCTCCGCCAGCTGCGAGCCGTCTTCGGGGCGCAATGGCGTCGCGTTGACGCGCAGCGTCACGCCCTCTTCGTCGAACTCCTCCAGCGCGACGCTGGGCTTGTAGCGCGTCGGCACGGTGATCGTCTCGAGCAGGCGCTCCTCGATCTGGCGTGGGCTGGTGTCGGTCGAGAAGCGGGCGCGGAGGTTGACTTTCTCGGGCTCGCGCAGGGGCACGACGACGAGGGTGATGAGCACGCTGTTGGGGACGAGGAGACGGTCGGCGCCCTGGGCGAGGGTGGCGTAGAAGAGGCCGAGCGAGCTGACGGTGCCCTCGATGGATCCGGCGAGCGGGCCGCCCAGCAGGCGCACTCGTTCGCCAACCCGGAAGGGCCGCGTGCTCTGCAGGACGATGCCGGCGATGATGCCGCTGAGGGTCTGCTGGGCGGCGAGACCGAGGACGATCGCGGTGAAGGCGCCGCCGACGGCCAGGGTCGAGGCGTTGACACCGGCGATTCGCAGGGCGAAGACGACGACCGTGGCGATCGCGAAGAGGCGGACGAGGAAGCCGGCGGTGCCCGCCGTGGCCGGGGTCAGACGCCGGTACAGCTGCGGCGATAGCCCCCGCACCAGCCAGTGCGCCGCGGCGGAGCCGACAACGATGAGGATCGCGACGGTGCCGATCCTCACCCATGAGCCGTAGCCGGGGAAGAGCTCGTGGCGCCGGTAGTAAACGACCAGCGTCGCCGCCAGGACCAGCAGCGCCACGAGCAAGCCAACCAGCGCTCGCCTCGAAACTCGCGGCGCTAACTCGTCGCCGATGCCCAGCGAGTGCCAGGCGTGGCTGCGGGTCTCGAATAGCTCGCGTGGAATTCTCCGGCGGGGCGTCGGCACAGTGCCTCCGCTACCCGCCGGGGACTTCCTTATGCGTGGCTATACGCGTCCAGCGCTGCGTCCGGCGGTGAGGCGGGGCCAGATCAGCAGCACCAGGCCAATCAGGATGCAGACGATGCCCAGTGCGTAGTGCACGAATATCGCCAGGATGATCCCGATGACTATTAGCAGGAGGGCTAATGACATGGGCAGGTAGTACCCGCGGCAAGCGCTCGCAAACCGCCGGCTTGTGCCTACTCCGCTTCCTCGTCGTTATCGGCTTCAGCCACCTGCTGTCGGATCCGCTCCAGGGTGCGGCGCAGGATCCGGGAGACGTGCATTTGCGAGTGGCCGATCCGCTCGGCGATCTGCGACTGAGTCAGGTCCTCGACGAAGCGCAGTTGCAGGACCAGGCGCTCACGCTCGCTCAGCTGCGGCAGCGCCGATTCCAGCGCGACCTTGCCCTCGACCAGCTCGAAGCCCTCGTCCTCCTCGCCAATCCACTCGCCGGCTGGGGTCTCGTCGCCGTCGTCGGCGCCGACCGGGCGGTCGAGCGAGAGCGGCCGCCGGTTGCGGTTCGCCTCCAGCACCTCCAGGACCTCGGTCGGGTCGACGTCGAGCTGCTCGGCGATCTCGCCGACCGAGGGAGAGCGCTGCAGCTCGACGGTCAGCTTCGAGATCGCCTTCTCGACTTCGGCCATACGGTCGTGCAGTCCCCGCGGCACCCTGACGGTCCAGACCCGATCGCGGAAGTGGCGCTTCAGCTCGCCGAGGATGGTCGGCGAGGCGAATGCCGGAAAGGGAATGCCGCGGCTGGGGTCGAAGCGATCGATCGCGTTGACCAGGCCGAGGCTGGCGACCTGCAGGAGGTCGTCGAAGGACTCGCTGGCGCCGCGGTAGCGCAGAGCAAGGCTCTTCGCGAACGGCAGGTAACGGCGCACCAGCTCTTCGCGGGTGGCGTTGTCGCGGTTCTTCGCGAAACGCTCCCAGAGGATGCGCTCGTTGGCGAGCCCGTCGCCGAGCCCTGCCTGGGGGTCACCGGAGGATGCGGGGGTATCTTTGCGTTTCGTCGGCTGAAGCCTACTTACCGCTGGTTGCGGCTAGGCCTCGTCGGGCGAGCGGGAGTGCAACATCTCCACTTTGGAGGGGATGCCGGCGTCGCCACTCTTCGCGAGGCGCTTTAGGGCGGCGGTCTGGATCCCCGCCAGCCGTTCGACCGTCTTGCCCAGCAGCTCCGCCACTTCCTCCCAGCCACGCTCGTCGAGGACCATCGGCGTGCGGCTCAGGTGACGATCCTCGAGTCCCTCGAAGTGGGCCCACTCGCGATCGCTGAGCAACTGGCGCCTGGTGGCGCGGTAGAAGTGCTCGGTGGCGCCGCGCCGCGGCTTCGTCTCGACCAGTTCGACGCAGCCGTATTTCTCTAGTACCCGGACGTGGTAGGAGACGAGATTGAGGCTTTCGTCCAGCTCTTTGGAGATCAGGTTAGGACTGGCGACGCGCTCGTTGAGAATGCCGAGGATCTGCACGCGCAGGGGGTGTGCGAAGGCTTTGGCAAGGCGCGGTTCCACGGCCACCTTGTTCTTCGACGTTTTCGGCAAGGGAGTTCCTTCGGGTTGGGGGCGATCAAACGGGACCGAGCTAATCACTCTATAGAGGACAAATCAAAGTTCCTCCATCGTTTCGCAAGGTCTAGCCTTATGTTCGGTGGTTGCCTGGAAATTGCCGCTGATAGTCGCCGCGATTGCCGTCCCAATCGTCGCCGCCTTTGCCATCGCCGGACCGGGCCTCGGCTTTGCCGTCGGTGCCTTGGTTGCGGTTGCGATCCTCGTCGTCGCCGCACGGCAGCAACCGCGCGGCGCGATCGTCTCGTCTCCCGCCGAGGACACCCGTCGCCATCTCCTCGTTGTGGTCAGCAGGCCGGTCGAGGACGCGGCGGCGGTCCGGGCAATCGCCGATCGAGCGGTTGCTCAGGGCGATGAAGCGGCCGCCGACGTTCTCGTCCTGGCACCGGTGCGGATCGGCTTTCTCGATCGCTGGACCTCCGATCTCGAGCCCGCGCGACGGGCGGCACAGCGCAACCTGGTGATCTCCGTCGCCTCGCTGGCCAAGATCGGCGTCCGTGCTGAGGCGCGGGTCGGCGACGAGGATCTGGTTCAGGCGGTCGAGGATCAGTTGCGCAGCTTCCCGGCCACCGAGGTCGTCCTCGCCACAGGCCAGGCCGAGGTGGATCCCGCCGGCGAGGCGGCGGCGGCAGAGCTGGAGTCGCGGCTGCAGGCCGGCTTCAGCCGCGTCGTCGTCAGAGATCCAGCAGCCGGTTGAAGCGCAGGGCGGCCCGGGTCGGCAGGACGAACTCATCGTGGCGGTGCAGCAGGCCGCTGCCGGCCAGATCGCGAACCGCGCGTTCGATCGCGTCGCGCTCGCCGAAATCCGCGAACTGGCCGCCGACCTCGCGCAGCAGCTCGGCCAAGGTCACCTGTGTCGGGTAGAGATCCAGCACCTGCTGCAGCACAGCGGACTCGGTGGCGGCGTCTTCCGCGGTTGGAGTCCCGGTGTGGTCGATCTCGTCCATGTCCCTCCTCGGATGCCTAAGTCCTGCGCTAGGAGATCTCTTCCCCCGCCGGCCCGGTATCCGGTTTTTCGGCGAGGCTGAGCAGATGGTGGGCTTGCGGCGCCTCGATCGCGGCAAGGTAGAAGTGCTGCGTCGATCCCCTCACCTGCTTGGTGTGGACCATCTCGAGCGCCCCCGACTGGGCGAGCACGCGGACGTGGTAGGCCACTGTGCTGAGCGTGCAATCGAGCTCGTTCGACAGATCGCGCGGGCTGGTCGGCTCGGCGTCGATCATCAGCTCGAGGACCCTGCGGCGCAATGGGTGCCGCAGCACCTTCAGCAGTCGGTCGATGTCCGGGTGTTCAAGATCCCCCATCCGGCCCAGGAATATAGAGCATAAAAGCGATGTTTTGTCTGTCGTGCTTCTGTCTGCGGCACCAAAGCCGCGAACAGGTGGCTACGCGTCCTCGCGGACGCCGCCTATTTCGCTGAAGACGGCGGTGACGCCGCCGTCACCGCGTTGCTCGTCGGCGATCACGTGGGAGACGGCGTTGATCAGCGCCAGGTGGGTGAACGCCTGCGGGAAGTTGCCGAGGTGGCGACCGCTCTCGGCCTCCAGCTCCTCGCCGTAGAGGTCGAGCCAGCCGGCTGCCTCCAGCAGTCGCTCGCAGAGCTCCCGCGCCCGCCGCCGCTCGCCGATCTCCGATAGCGCCGAGACCAGCCAGAAGGAGCAGATCAGGAAGGTGCCCTCCTCGCCGCGCAGGCCGTCGTCGGTCTCCTCGACCTTGTAGCGGAGGACGAGGCCGTGTTCGGTCAGGTCGGCGGCGATCGCGTCGACGGTGGCCCGCACGCGCGGGTCGTCGGGGGGCAGAAAGCGCAGCAGCGGGATCAGCAGCAGCGAGGCGTCGAGCACGTCGGTCTCGTAGTGCTGGCGGAAGACGCCGTCGCGGACACCGCGCTCGAGGATCTCGGCGCGGAACTCGTCGGCGGCGCGCTGCCACTCCTCGGCGAGCTCCTCGAAGCCGTTGCCGCGGGCGAGCCGGGCGCCGCGATCGACCGCGACCCAGATCATCAGCTTCGAGGAGACGTAGTGGCGGGGCTCGCCGCGCGACTCCCAGATCCCCTGGTCGGGGTGGGGCCAGGCGGCGATCGCTGCTTCCACCTGGTAGCGGATCAGCTGCCGGTCGGCCTGGGTGCCGCCCCCTTTGAGGGCCTTTTCGTGCAGGTAGATCGAGTCGAGAAGGGCGCCCCAGACGTCGTTCTGACGCTGATCGAAGGCGCCGTTGCCGATCCGCACCGGCCGCGATTCTTCGTAGCCGCTGAGGTGGTCGAGGGTCTGCTCGGTCAGCTGTTTCTCGCCGCCGATCCCGTACATGATCTGCAGGTCGGGGTTGGTCTGGCAGACGTTGACGATGAAGCGCATGAAGTCGCGCGCCTCCTGGTCGAAGCCGAGCGTGTGCAGCGCCCAGAGGCTGAAGGTCGAGTCGCGGATCCAGCTGAAGCGGTAGTCCCAGTTGCGTTCACCGCCGGGCGTCTCCGGCAGCGAGGTGGTCGGCGCCGCCAGCATCGCCCCGGTCGGAGCGTAGGTGAGCCCCTTGAGGACCAGTGCCGAGCGCTGCAGGTGGACCCGCCAGGGGTGGTCGGGGAAGCTGCCGTGGCGTAGCCAGGCGCGCCAGAACTCTTTCGTCGACTCCATCCTCTCCAGCGCCTCGGGGGCGCTGCGCGGGCCGCCGAGGTCGCCGTCGCCCCAGGAGACGGCGACGAAGCCGTGTTCGTCCTCGCGCAGCTCGATCCGTCCCCGCGCCGTGCCGCCATCGAGCGTCAGCTCCATGTCGCTGGTCAGCAGCAGCTCGGTTTCGCCGCTGCGGGCGACCGCTTCGCCCAGTTCGCCGCCACTCCATTCCGCGCCCTCGAGCCCGTAGCCGAAGCGCGGCAGGCACTCCATCTCCAGCTCGACCTCGCCGTCGATGCAGGTGATCGTCCGCAGCAGCGAGCGGTCGGACTCGTGTTCGGTCTCGGGGCGGCCGCGCTTGCCTCCCGACGCTGCCCACTCGCCGATCGTCAGGGCGTCGTGGATCACCGCCCAGCCGGTCTCGGTGACCCAGGTGGTCTCGATGATCAGCGTGCCGGGCTCGTAGCGGCGGCCGAGCGGGACGACGACGCCGCGGGGGGCGAGCCGGAAGTGGCCGGCGTCGCGGTCGAGCAGGGCTCCGAAGGCGCTGGGCGAGTCAAATCGAGGCAGGCAGAGCCACTCGATCGAGCCGTTGTAGGAGACGAGGGCGCTGGTGTGGCAGTCGGAGAGGAAGCCGTAGCTGGCGATCGGTGGGAAGCGTTGCTTCGAGGCGCTCACGGCCGGGCCAAGCTACCAGCGGTGACGGCTACGCTGGACGCTGTGAGCCTGCCGATCGCCCATGTGGCGGGCGTTTTCGCCCCGCTGGAGCTGGCGCCGCTGTTGCTGGCCGCCGCGCTATACGCGAAGCGCGCCGCGACCCTTGCCGCCAAAGGGCGACCGGTGCCGATCTGGCGCCAGGCCTGCTTCGCCGTCGGCCTGCTGATGATCGTCGCGGCGCTGCTCTCGCCGATCGGCCACATCTCCGAGGAGCTGGTGATCGCCCACATGGTCGAGCACCTGATGATCGGCGACCTCGCCTCGCTGCTGCTGGTGCTGGGGCTGACCGGGCCGCTGTTGCAGCCGATCCTGGCGATCCGCCTCTTCGACCGGCTGCGAATCCTCGCCCACCCGCTCGTCGCCTTCCCGCTCTGGGCGATCAACTTCTACCTCTGGCACATCCCGGCCCTCTACGAGGCCGCTTACGGCGGTGCCGCGATGCACGTGCTCGAGCACAGCACCTTCATCTTCTTCGGCTGCCTGATGTGGATGCCGGTCTTCGGCCCGCTGCCGGTGCCGCAGTGGTTCACCGCCGCCTGGAAGGTCGGCTACGTGATCGCCGTCCGCTTCGCCGGCGCGATCCTCGGCAACGTCCTGATGTGGTCGGGAACGGTGCTCTACCCGATCTATGCGGAGGGGGAGCGCTACTGGGGGATCACGCCGGTCGCCGACCAGAGCACGGCCGGGGTGGTGATGATGATCGAGGGGACCCTGCTCGGGCTCGGCGTCCTCGCCTGGGTCTTCTTCGAAGTGGCGCGCGAAGGGATCGAGAAGCAGAAGCTGCTTGATCTGGCGCGCGACCGCGGCATCGAGCTGGATGAGCAGCGGGCGCAGCGGGCGGTTGCCGCCGGCCAGGGGGCGCTGCTGGAGGAGCGGCTGCTGGGGTCCGGGAGGGAAGCCGGTGGCGAGCGTGGCTGAGCGCCGGGCGCTGGGGGCGTTGGTCTTCGTCGTCGGTGCCGCCAGTCTCGGCTCGGAGATCGCCGCCGCGCGCCTGCTGGCTCCCTACTTCGGCGCCTCGACGATCGTCTGGGCGAACACGATCGGCGTCGTCCTCGTCGCCCTCTCGATCGGCTACTGGCTCGGCGGCCGCTACGCCGATCGCCACCCGCACCGGCGCGGTCTCTGCCTGTTGGTCCTGGTCGCGGCGCTGCTGATCGCCGTCGTCCCCTTCGCAGCCCGTCCCTTCCTGCGCTTCTCGGTCGAGGCCTTCGACACGGTCTCGGTCGGCGGCTTCGCCGGCTCGCTGCTGGGGGTGCTGATCCTGATCGCGGTCCCGGTGACGCTGCTGGGCGCCGCCTCGCCGTGGGCGGCACGGCTGGCGGTGCGCGACGTCGATGGCGCCGGCGAGGTGGTCGGCCGCCTTTACGCGATCTCCACCGCCGGCTCGCTGTTCGGGACGATGTCGGCAGCGCTGCTGCTGATCCCCTGGCTGGGGACGCAGCGAACCTTCCTCGTCTTCGCCCTCGCCCTCGCCCTGGTCGGCGCTGCCGGCCTCGGCTGGCGCTTCGGGGCAGCGCCGGTCGCGGTCGGGCTGGCGTTGCTGCTGCCGGTCGGGACGATCAAGGCAAGCGACACCGGCACCGTCCTCTACGAGGCGGAGACCGAGCACCAGTACGCGCGGGTGGTCGAACGCGACGACGGCACCCGGGTGCTGGAGCTGAACGAGGGTCAGGCGGTGCACTCGATCTACCGCCGTGGCGAGTACCTGACCGGCGATTACTGGGACGAGGCCCTCGTCCTCTGGGGCGCCTCGACGCCGCGGCCACCGCGGCGGATCGCGATCCTCGGCAACGCCGGCGGCACCGTCGCCCGGGCCTACGGCCACTTCTTCCCCCGCGCCACGGTCGACGCGGTCGAGATCGACGGCGAGCTGACCGAGCTTGGCCGCCGCTTCCTCGGCCTGCGCAACCGGCGCATGGAGGTCTTCACCGAGGATGCCCGGCCCTGGTTGCAGCGCAGCGACGAGGACTTCGATGCGATCTTCGTCGACGCCTACCGCCAGCCCTACATCCCCTTCTACCTGACCACCCGCGAGTTCTTCCAGCTCTGCCATGACCGCCTCACCCCGGGCGGAGTCGTCGTCGTCAACGTCGGCCACCCCGAGGGCAGCGACGAATTGGAGCGGATCCTCGGGCGGACGATGGAAGAGGCGTTCCCGGTCGTGTTGCGCTTTCCGACCGAGCCGACCAACACGCAGCTGGTCGGAGGCGAGCACGTCTCGGTCGAGCACCTCGAGCACCTGGCGAGCGCCGCCGCCGGGCCGAAGGGGCTACTGCCGCCGACGCTGCGCCCGCTGGCTCGCGAGACGGCCGCGCAGGGCGCCCCGCGCCTGCCCGGGGGAGAGGTCTTTAGCGATGACCACGCCCCGGTCGAGTGGCTGGTCGACGAGTCCCTGCTGGAATACGCCGCCGATGAAGGCTGAGTCCCATTCAGACCGCCTCGGCGCCGCCAAGGCCTGGCTCGTGACCGGCCCCCTCGGCCGCGCCCTCGCTTTCACCCTCGACTTCGCTGCCGCCCTGCGCGCCATCGCCCGTTCCCGATGATGCCGAGTGGTCGGTTAAGGGGCCTATAGACCCCCTAACCGACCACTCGCCCACTAGCGTGGTCGTCTAGGGTGCTCCGTCGATGCAGACCTCTGTAGAAGAGTTGCCCGACTCGCGAGCGCGGGTTGAGGTGGAGGTGCCGGCGAAGGACGTCGAGCGCGCCGCCAACCGCGCTGCACGGGCGCTGGCCCGCGAAATGCGGTTGCCGGGCTTCCGCAAGGGCAAGGCGCCGCCGTCGCTGGTGATCCAGCGGCTTGGTTTCCCCGCCGTGCTTGAGGAGGCGATCCGCGAGGCGCTGCCCGAGTGGTACGAACGGGCTCTGCTCGGCTCCGGAGTCAGCCCGATCGGGGACCCGGCGATCGAGATGGCCTCGACGCCCGAGGCCGAGGGCGAGCCGCTCTCCTTCAAGTTCGAGGTCGGGGTCAGGCCGAAGGCGAAGCTCGGCGAGTACAAGGGTCTCGAGGTCGGCAAGAAAGAGGAGGAGGTCCCGGACGACCTGATCGACCGCGAGATCGAGCGGGTCCGCGAGGGCTTCGCCAAGCTGGAGCCGGTCGACCGCGCCGCCGCCGAGGGCGACGCGCTGCTGATCGACTTCGAGGGCACGATCGACGGCAAGGCCTTCGAGGGCGGCAAGGCCGAGGACTATTTACTGCAGCTCGGCTCGGGCCAGCTGATCGAGGGCTTTGAGGAGCAGCTGACCGGGGCCAAGGCCGGTGAGGAGCCGAAGGTAGAGGTGACCTTCCCGAGCGATTACCAGGCCGAGCACCTGGCCGGCCAGAACGCGGTCTTCGCAATCAAGGTCAAAGAGGTGCGGGAGAAAGTCCTGCCCGACCTCGACGACGACTTTGCCTCCGACGCCTCCGAGTTCGACACCCTCGAGGAGCTGCGCGCCGACATTCGCGCCAAAGTCGGCGAGGCTTTCGGCCAGAAAGCCGAGGAGGACTTCCAGATCGCCGCAATCGACGCCGCCGCTGACAAAGCGACCGTCGAGTTGCCTGACGCGCTGGTCGCCGCTCGGGCGACCGAACGCTGGGAGCGGCTCGAACGCCAGCTGGCCCAGCGCGGCATGGACCCCAACGCCTACCTGCAGATGCAGGGCAAAACCCGCGACGAGGTGATCGAGGAATCGATGCCCGACGCGGCGCGGGACCTGAGGCGCGAGTCGGTGGTGACGGCGATCGCCGAGGCGGAGGGGATCGAGGTTTCCGACGAGGAGATGACAGAGACGCTGGCCCACAGCGCCCAGCACGAACGGACGACCCCGGAGAAGCTGCTGGCTCGGCTGCGCGAGAACGGCCGCGACGCGATGGTCCGCGACGACATCAAGGCCCGCAAGACGATTGAGCTCGTGGCGGAATCCTCAAAGCCGATCCCGCTCGAGCAGGCCGAGGCGCGCGAGCAGATCTGGACGCCCGAGAAGGAGCGCGAGCAAGCCGGCGATCTCTGGACGCCTGACTCGGATTAGGCGCGGTGGTTGGGGCCTGTCGAT
>DASYLY010000073.1:0-5203 GCA_036009365.1 Solirubrobacterales bacterium | reverse complement strand
GCCTACGTGGCGATGAAGGAGATGCCCCTGGACAAGATTGTCCGCGCCGAGCCCTACCACCCTGAATACGGCGAGTCGCTGATGGGGCTGCGGGCGGGAGAGCGGATCAGCGTTCGCGACCTCCTCTACGGCCTGATCCTGCGCAGCGGCAACGACGCCGCCCACACGCTGGCGGTCGCCGCCGCCGGTTCCGAACGGCGGTTCGTCGCCGAGATGAACCGCTACGCGGCCGCCCTCGGCCTCTCCCACACCCACTACGCCAACCCGGTCGGGCTCGACGAGAAGGGCAACTACTCCAGCGCCTCCGACCTGATGACGCTGACGCGGCGCCTGCTGGCGGAGCCGGCCTTCGCCAAGATCGCCGACTCGCGCACGGCGCGGCTGCGCAGCGTGCACCCACCGCGACGGATCGCGACGATCAACGAGCTGCTGCTGATGGCCCCCTGGGTGACCGGGGTGAAGACCGGCCATACCTTCGGCGCCCTCTACGTCCTCGTCGGCTCCGGCAGCCGCGACGGCGTCAGCCTCGTCTCCGCGGTAGTCGGCACCTGGACCGACGAAGAGCGCTTCGAGGACAGCCTCGCCCTGCTCGAATACGGCTTCTCGCAGTACCAGCGGCGGTTGCCGGTCAGGCGCGGCCAGGATCTCGCCGACCCCGAGATCCGCTACTCGGGCGGGCGCCTGCCGCTGCGCGCCGAGCGCTCGCTCCAGGCCGGGGTGCGCCGCGGCCAGCAGGTCGAGGTCAGGGTCGACGCGCCAAGCGAGGTGAGCGGCCCGATCGAGCGCGGCGTCCGGCTCGGCACCGCGACTGTTCTCGTCGCGGGGCGCCCGGTCGGAACGGTTCCCCTGCGCGCCAGCCGGGCAATCCCGAAGGCGAGCTTCTTCGACCGCGCCCGCGCCACGATCGCTGACAACTTGATCCCTATCGCGATCCTGATGTTCGTGATACTCATGGCAGCGGTGCTGCTTCTGTTGCGCCGGCGCGCCAAGGAAACGACTCAGGGAGTCAGATCGGGATGAAGTCGAAGTGATCCTCACGGTGACCTTGAACGCGGCGATCGACCGGACCGTCGCGGTGCCGAATTTCCGCCTCGGACGCCGCCACCGGGCGGTCGAGAGCCGCACCGTTGCCGGGGGCAAGGGGATCAACGTCGCCCGCGCGCTCAGCCTGCTGGGCCGGCCGGTGATCGCCAGCGGCTTCGTCGGCGGCCCGACCGGGTCGCGCGTGCTCGAACAGCTGCACGAAGAATCCGTGCTGACCGATTTCACCCGGATCGCCGCCGAGACTCGGATCAACCTGGCGGTGATCGATCCGACCTCCGGCGAGCAGACCGAGATCAACGAGCGCGGCCCGGCGGTCAGCCCCGAGGAGGTGCAGCGCCTCTTCGACCGGATTGGCTACCTCGCCAACGGGGCGAAGATCTGCGTCCTCGCCGGCTCGGTGCCGCCCGGGGCCGGGGACGACCTCTATGCCCGCCTGGTCGACGACCTCTCCCGCCGCGGGGTTCCCGTCGTGCTCGACGCCGAGGGCGAGGCGATGCTGGCCGGAGTGCGCGCCGGCGCCTCGATGGTGACCCCGAACGAGGCCGAGGCCGAGGAGCTGGTCGGGCAGGAGTTCGCCGACCGGGGCGATCTCGCCCAGGGCCTGCTGGAGCTGGTCCGGCTGGGCGCGCGCGAGGCGGCGATCACCCGTCCCGAGGGATGCGTGGCGGCGGTCGGCGAGAACCACTCGCGCCGCCTGCTCGAGGTCCACACCGAGCCGCTGGAGCCGGTCTCCACGGTGGGATCGGGCGATGCTTTCCTCGCCGGCTACGTCGCCGCCCGCTACGAAGGCCGCGAGGCCGAGGACTGCCTCGCCTACGGGGTTGCCTGCGGGGCGGAGTCGACCCAGCACTTCGGCGCCGGCACCGTCGATCGCAACCAGGTCGAGAGGCTGCTGGGCGAGGTCTCCGTGCACGACTTGGAGGTCCCCGCCGAAGTGTAGGCTGGCATATTCAACGCCACGCCCTGGAGGACTAACTTGGAAATCGAAATCGGCCGCGGTAAGAAGGGTCGCCGCGCCTACGGATTCGACGACATCGCGATCGTTCCTTCCCGCCGGACGCGGGATCCCGACGACATCGACATCAGCTGGACTCTCGGTCCCTACCGCTTCGAGCTGCCGCTGGTCGCCTCGGCGATGGACGGGGTCGTCAGCCCCGACACCGCTGTGCTGGTCAACGAGCTGGGCGGCCTCGGGGTCCTGAACCTGGAGGGGATCTGGTCCCGCTTCGAGAACGCCGAGGAGAGGCTCGAGGCGATCGCCGCCGCGCCTAAGCACGAGGCGACGCGGCTGATGCAGGAGATCTACACCGAGCCGGTCAAGGCCGAGCTGATCGCAAAGCGGATCGAGGAAATCAAGGCCCGCGGCGCCGTCGTCTGCGGCTCGCTGACGCCACAGAAAGTGCGCGAGTACTACGAGGTGGCGGTCGAGGCCGGTCTCGACATCCTCGTCATCCAGGGCACCGTGATCTCGGCCGAACACGTCTCGACCACGGTCGAGCCGCTCAACCTGAAGGAGTTCATCGCCGAGGTCCCGGTCCCAACCGTGGTCGGCGGCTGCGCCTCCTACTCGACCGGTTTGCACCTGATGCGGACCGGGGCTGTCGGCGTTCTGGTCGGAGTCGGCCCCGGCGCCGCCTGCACCACCCGCGGCGTGCTCGGAATCGGCGTCCCGCAGGCGACCGCCATTGCAGACGTCGCTGCCGCCCGCGCCCAGCACATGCTGGAGACGGGCGAGTACGTGAATGTCATCGCCGACGGCGGCATGCGGACCGGGGGTGACGTCTCCAAGGCGATCGCAACCGGCGCCGACTCGGTGATGATCGGCTCGCCGCTGGCTCGCGCCAAGGAGGCCCCGGGACGCGGTTTCCATTGGGGGATGGCAACCTTCCACCCCTCGCTGCCGCGCGGTACCCGTGTCACCACCAAGCAGGACGGGACGCTGGAGGAGATCCTCCTCGGCCCGGCCAAAGAGAACGACGGCACCTTCAACCTGATGGGGGCGCTGAAAACCTCGATGGCCACCTGCGGCTACGAGGACATCCGCAGCTTCCAGCGGGCCGAGGTAATGGTCGCTCCGGCACTGATGAGCGAGGGCAAGAAGCTCCAAAATGAGCAGCACGTCGGCATGGGCTCCAACGGTCGAGCGGCCGTCTCAACGGGAGTCGCCGTATCGGATGACTAGTCCCTCCGAAGCGGCCCCTCCGGCGGGTGGCACGGTAGGGGGGACCCCCCCTGAGGAAGCTTTAGCTACCGGAAGGGGGGGTGGGTCCCCTGCCGTGACAGGACCCGCCGACCGGGACGCGATCGAGGAGGTGCTCGTCCTCGATTTCGGTGGTCAGTACTCGCAGTTGATCGCCCGGCGGATCCGGGAATCTGGGGTCTTTGCTGAGCTGTTGCCCGCGACCACGGCGGTGGAGAAGATCCGGGAGCGGAAACCGAAAGGGCTGGTGCTTTCCGGTGGACCGGCTTCCGTCTACGAGCCGGGGGCGCCGAATTTCCCGACCCAGCTGCTCGATCTGGAGATTCCGATGCTGGGGATTTGTTACGGGATGCAGGCGATGGTGCTGGCGCTCGGTGGCCGGGTCGAGTCGGCCGAGATGGGGGAGTTCGGCCGCACCGACCTCGTCCTTCGCGACGGAGGCGGCAGGCTTCTGGGCGGGTTGCCGGAGGAGCAGAGCTGCTGGATGAGCCACCGCGACGCGGTTTTCGAGGCGCCGGAGGGGTTCACGCCACTTGCCTCCAGCCCGAGCTCTCCGGTGGCGGCGTTGGAGATGCCCGACCGCGGCCTCTACGGGATCCAATTCCATCCCGAGGTCGTCCACACTCCTTACGGGACCGAGATCCTCACCCGCTTCCTACGCGACGTCGCTGGCTGTACCGAACAGTGGTCGCCGCAATCGGTGATCGCCGAGCAGGTCGAGAAGATCCAGGCCCAGGTCGGGGATGGCAAGGTCATCTGCGGTCTCTCGGGCGGTGTCGATTCCTCGGTCGCGGCGCTGCTCGTCCACAAAGCGATCGGCGACAAGCTGACCTGCGTCTTCGTCGACCACGGCCTGATGCGGATGAACGAGGCCGAGCAGGTGGTCGAGGCCTTCGGCCAGTTCGGGATCCCGCTGATCCATGTCGACGCCGAAGAGCGCTTCCTCGCCAAACTGGCCGGCAAGGACGACCCGGAGGAGAAGCGCAAGATCATCGGCACCGAGTTCATCCGGGTGTTCGAGGAGGAGGCGGCGAAGCTCGAGGACGTCAGCTACCTGGTTCAGGGCACCCTCTACTCGGACGTGATCGAGTCCGGCGGCTCCGACCACGCGGCGACGATCAAGTCCCACCACAACGTCGGCGGCCTCCCCGACGACCTCGAGTTCGAGCTGGTCGAGCCGCTGCGGATGCTGTTCAAGGACGAGGTACGGGCGGTCGGCGCCGAGCTTGGGCTGCCCGAGCGGATGGTCTGGCGCCAGCCCTTCCCGGGGCCGGGCCTGGGGATCCGTATCGTCGGCGGCGAGGTCAACAAAGAGCGCCTCGACATCCTCCGCGCCGCCGACGCGATCCTCCAGGAGGAGATCCGCGCCGCCGAGCTCTATCGCCAGCTCTGGCAGTCCTTTTGTGTCCTGCCGGTCGTCCGTTCGGTCGGCGTCCAGGGCGACGGTCGCACCTACGCCTACCCGATCGTGATCCGCGCCGTCACCTCCGACGACGCGATGACCGCCGACTGGGCCCGCCTCCCCTACGACCTGCTGGAGCGGGTCTCGAACCGGATCATCAACGAGATCCGGGATGTGAACCGGGTGGCGCTCGACATTTCCTCGAAGCCTCCGGCGACTATCGAGTGGGAGTAGCGATCGCCGCTTTTGCGGTAGGGGACCCGGTCATCCCCTGAGCGAATTTGTCGCGCCCCTATCGGGGCTTGCTCCCTCGAGATGCTGCCCGCCTATGGCGGGCAGGAATCAGATTGCATATCGCCGCTTCGCGACATTCCCGCAGAGGGGCACCGACATCCCTCCCACGGCACGTCCCAGCAGAGTCCATAGAGCAGCCACCCATCCCGTGGGGAAGCTTCCGAAGCTCGTTCTCTCCCGAAAGTTGTTGGACCCTGGCCGTCTCAGCGAAAGCGGCTGGACCCTGGGCCGTCTCTTTGTGCGATTCCGTTGGGAGGGGTCCG